>CAXGBX010000259.1:0-3894 GCA_964008195.1 uncultured Flavobacteriaceae bacterium | reverse complement strand
TATCATCGGTTCAATTTTAGGTATCAAAACCACATCATTTATTGCGGTTTTTGGCGCTGCGGGTATTGCCATAGGACTCGCGTTACAGGGGAGTCTGTCTAATTTTGCCGGAGGGGTCCTTATCCTGGTTTTCAAACCTTTTAAAGTAGGAGATCTAATTTACGTGAACAATAATCTTGGTTTCGTAGAAAAGATAGATATTCTGTACACGCGTATTAAAACCTTTGACGGTAGAATTATTACCATGCCCAATGGAAATGTCTCCAATAGCGATGTAGATAATCGTACCATGGAAAAATATCGAAGAATTGATCTTAATCTTAAGTTCTCTTTTGATACCGATATAGATAAAGTAAGGCAGATAATTATTAACGGAATGAACAAACACCCTAAGTTAGCCAGGCATTTGCCGGTTGATGTATGGCTGGATGAAATAGGGGAGTATCAAATGAAATTGAAAGCCAGATGCTGGGTGGAGTCGGTAGAATACTGGCCGGCATATTGGGAGCAACTGGAGGCTGTTAAAAAAGAGCTTGATAAAGAAGGAATAATAATCCCTATTCCGAAACATGCAATTTATAAAGAAGAAGAGGATTCGAAATAGTTAATAAATCGATATTATTTTTTTCATTCCATCAAAAAGAAAGAACTTTCCCTATTCTTAAAATTTATATAAAACTATGGCTTCAGGATTTTTTGTGCTCTTAGACGATATAGCAGCTCTTATGGACGATGTTTCGGTGATGACAAAGGTTGCCGGTAAGAAAACTGCCGGACTTCTGGGCGATGACCTGGCTGTAAATGCTGAAAAGGCCTCAGGTTTTATGTCCTCAAGAGAACTGCCTGTTCTTTGGGCAATTACTAAGGGTTCATTGTTGAATAAAGCTATTATTCTGCCGGTGGCCTTCCTGCTCAGCGCATTCGTGCCTACGGCGATCACTATTATCTTAATAATCGGCGGACTTTACCTTGCTTATGAAGGTGCTGAAAAAATATATGAATATTTGTTTCCCTATGCCCATCCTTCAGATAAGCCAGTTTTGGAAGAGCTTACCAAGGAGCAGGCCCTGGAGCGGGAAAAAGAAAAGATAAAATCAGCAATTCTTACAGATTTTATACTTTCCGTAGAAATTGTGATTATCGCTTTAGGTGCAGTTAGTCAGGAAGTGCTTTCTACCCAGATTATGGTGGTAACTATTATTGCTCTGATAGCTACGGTTGGGGTTTATGGTGTTGTAGCATTGATTGTTCGAATGGATGAATTTGGTGCCAAGCTTATAAATATGAATGAGCAGGAGGATAGTTTTTCTGATAAAATTGGAAAATTTCTGGTAAGAGCATTGCCTTGGGTAATCAAAGGTCTATCTGTTATTGGAACTATCGCCTTAATGCTGGTTTCCGGAGGAATTTTCGTCCATAATATTCATTTTATCCATGATCTGGTTCATAGTCTACCCAGTATACTTGGGGAATTTTTGGTAGGACTGGTGGTAGGTGCTTTGGTTTTGCCTATTGTGAATTTACTGAAGAAAGCCTGGAAATCTATTTCAAAAAAATAGGAGGTTATACCAGGTATTATAAATGCATGAGCAATATGCTAGTTTCGGATATATTAAACATTGTGTATCCTATAGACCAACTTTTTTGATAAATTTCATTTCTTAGAATATTCTTCTATAAACTCAATAATTTCCTTATACCTGCTGCTCCACGGCCAGAGATACTGGGTCATCATTGGGATATGCTTTTTATTAAGCAGCACGGGCTCAACATTGGGCTGGAAAGTTTTCAGCGCATTTAAAAATCTTTCGTTGGCAGTAGTTATCGAGGGATAAGTTTTCTTACCCAGGTAAATTAAAAGGGGTGGAGTGTCTTCATCTAAATAAAATATGGGAGAAGCTTTTTTCCAGTTTTCAGGATTATTGGACCAGGTGGTAAGATAATCATCTGCAGTAGTAGGAGGATTTTTCTGAAGGTAATGGTGCATATCCAAGCCTGCTGCATCATTAAGAATAATTCCTGAAATATCTTTAGTATCGATACCATACTCAGGATTCATGGTCGCCAATGAAATTAAATGTCCACCCGCAGAATGCCCTGTCAAGAAAATACGATCCGGGTTTCCATTATAATGGGAAATATTCTTTATAGTCCATTGAAATGCTTTTGCAACCTGGGAGGTCATTTCTTGATAATCAGCTTCCGGGCTGAGGCTGTATCCAACAACTACGGTAGTAATTCCTTTCCTGGCAAAGTTTTTACCGAAGAAATTATAGAGTTCCATTTTACCGCTGTTCCAGTTTCCGCCATGAACAAAAATAAGTACGGGAGGCTGGGTTGTAGAATCTTTATTCGTAGCAGAAAAAACATTTAGACTTGGGCCAGCTGAATTTTCTACTCCGTCTGAATAAGCAATATTTTTATGTTTGGTAACATTACAACTAGAAATCAAAAAGAATATAAGAAGCGGAAAAATATAGTTTCTCATTTTTTTCTGAAAGTAGTAGAATTTTACACTAAATTATTATGCCTCTTGAAATAAGACTATTATAAAAAAATCATATATCCCTAAGCCGGATGATGTTTATCGTGAGATAAGATTATTTCTTGTCTTTTTCTGATTTTTTGTCTTTTGAATCATCTTTTTTTCCTTGTGCTTTTTCATCTTTTGCGATTCCCTTGGCATGAGGTATTGGATGCTTACCTTGTTGATCTTCGTAATTAGGAGTTTTCATATCGTTTTATTTTAGTTTATAAGATTTATTATCCTAAGATTAGACCATTAAATTTAGTTACGCGGCTCTCTAACATTGTTTAACACCTCTTTTAACGTATTTATCACACAGAAATAAAATAGTACTGGGCAAAACTCTGCAAGTAATTCTGAAATGATTTTATGCTATTATATTATAATGGTAATGAGATAACCACTCAATTTATCGGCGAAAATGAGATTGTTAATGAGGTATCTTCCTTATTTCAGCAAACCCCAAGTGTGGTCAACATTCAGGCAGTAACCAATATTGTTGCTTATAAACTCGATTTGGATGCCTTTCAGGAATTTTACCATTCAATGGAATCGGTAACCGAATGGGGCCGCCTCTGGATGACCAATCAATTGTTTGCCTGTCAGAAACGTTCGGTAGAAATGATCACAGATTCGGCAACAGACCGATATCTTTCCCTGCTACACCATAAACCACAATTTATTCAGCAAGCCCCCCTAAAGCAAATAGCTTCTTATTTTTTGGATATTACTGCTACTTCGTTATGTTAGCTTCCCTCAATGGGCCAGAAACTTACTGATGGAAATAATAATTACATTTCCCTACATCCTGATAGCAGGGATGATGCAGATCGACTATTCAACGGTCTTTCTAAAGGTGGTAAAGTTGAAATGCCAATGGAAGATCAATTCTGGGGAGATTATTTTGGGAGTTTTACCGATAAGTTTGGAGTGAACTGGATGGTGAATTACAATGATCAGAATTAATTGATTATGAAAAAAATCCTTTTTTTCACTCTCTGCTTTTTGGATTGATGTTCAACAATCCTACTTCTGTAGTTTATCAATATAGATAATTGGACAATTTCTATTCAGTCGGGCTTGGAATTATATGATCTGAATAATAAATTAATTAAAATTTCAATTTTCCAAATTGCAAATAAAAAATCCCGCTCATTTTTTTGAACGGGATTTTGTTTATAGTGGAGTCGGAGGCTATTGAATTTGTTGTTACTCATTTGTATCAAGAATTACCAATGTCCTCAAAATAGTTGCTTTTACTGTTGTTTGTGAGACTATTGTGATTTATATTTGACAATGATATACAGTAAAACTGTCAACTATTCTGTCAACTCAACTGTCAACTCTTAATTTTTTGCTAGATGACT
>CAXGBX010000258.1:0-3911 GCA_964008195.1 uncultured Flavobacteriaceae bacterium | reverse complement strand
GTAATTTGTTTACAGATTATACCTTCGGACTTTGGGATGAAGAAAAGAAAGAATTGGTAACTTTTGCGAAAGCCTACTCCGGGTTGACCGATAAGGAGTTTAGAAGCCTGGATGCCTGGATCAAGAAGAATACCCTTGAACGTTTTGGTCCCGTTAGAAGTGTAACTCCGCATCACGTTTTTGAGATCGCTTTTGAAGGAATTGCCGAATCAAAAAGACACAAAAGCGGCGTGGCCACACGTTTTCCCAGAATTCTTCGCTGGAGAAAAGACAAAAAAATGGAAGATGCCAATACCCTGGAAGATCTAAAAGCGCTTATCCCGTAATATGAAAAGGGCAGAATTAATAGATCTGGCAGAAAACTGGTTCTCTCAACAGGGATGGAAACCATTTAAATTTCAGAAAGATACCTGGAAAGCATTTTTACAGAAAAAAAATGGTTTGCTTAACGCACCTACAGGTAGCGGAAAAACTTATGCACTGTGGGTTCCCATTGTTTTAGATTACATCAAAAAAAATCCTGATTATCAAACCAAGCATAAAAAAGGGCTTAAAGCGATATGGATCACTCCATTAAGGGCGCTTTCCGTGGAAATTGAACAGGCTGCCAGCAGGTTTGCCGAGGAACTGGGAACTCAATTCACAGTTGGGATTAGAACCGGGGATACCTCCCAAAAGGAACGGGCAGAACAGAAAAAATCTATGCCCGATCTTTTGATTACCACGCCAGAAAGTCTGCACTTATTACTATCCTCAAAAAATTACGATAAGACTTTCAAAAATCTTCAGGCTATCGTGATCGATGAGTGGCATGAACTACTGGGGACAAAACGTGGAGTTCAGGTGGAATTAGCTTTATCCAGATTAAAGACAGTTTCAAAAGATCTCCGCATTTGGGGTATTTCAGCCACCATTGGAAATTTGGAGCAGGCTCGTGAAGTTTTGCTTGGTCCAAATTCAGGAGCGATGACAAATTCGGTAATGATCAAAGCAAACCTGAAAAAGAAGATTGAAGTGCGGTCTATTATTCCGGAAAAGATGGAAAAGTTTCCCTGGCGGGGACATATGGGATTGCATCTTCTGGATGAGGTAGTTCCTATTATCAATAATTCCAGAACCACGCTACTATTTACCAATACCAGATCGCAGTGTGAACTCTGGTTTCAAAAATTGATGCATAAGTACCCTGAATTCGCCGGGGACGTCGCCATGCATCACGGGAGTATAAATAAAGAAACCAGGCTATGGGTTGAACAGGCGATTAGAAATGAAAGTCTCAAGGCTGTGGTTTGTACTTCCAGCCTGGATCTGGGGGTAGACTTCGCTCCGGTAGAAACTATCATTCAAATTGGCGGGCCTAAAGGAGTCGCCAGGTTTCTGCAACGTGCCGGTAGAAGTGGGCACCAGCCAGGAAAAGTAAGTGTAATTTATTTTTTGCCAACGCACGCCATTGAACTTATTGAGGCCTCAGCCTTACAAAAAGCGGTTGAGAAAAAAGCTGTGGAAGACCGGGTTCCATACCTGATGAGTTTTGATGTACTTGTGCAGTATCTCAATTCCTTAGCGGTTTCTAACGGTTTTTATCCTAAAGAGATCTTTCGTGAAATTGCATCCACCTTCTGTTTCCAGGGAATTACTGCGGAACAATGGACGTGGATCCTGAATTTTATTACCAAAGGAAGCCAGAGTTTACAGGCTTATGATGAATATAAGAAGGTTGAAATCGAAGAAGATGGCAGGTTTAAAATAAATAATCGTGGAGTGTCCATGCGCCACAGGCTTCAAATTGGAACCATAGTAAGTGATGCCATATTGAGTGTAAAATATATGAAGGGTGGTTATATCGGGACTATGGAGGAGTGGTTTATTTCAAAACTGAAGCCCGGGGACGTTTTCACATTTGCAGGTAGAAATTTAGAGCTGGTACGGATTAAAAATATGCAGGTACTGGTTCGTAAATCCTCAAAAAAGACTGCTAAAGTTCCTAGCTGGATGGGTGGTAGAATGACCTTTTCGGCCCAAATGAGCGAGTTGTTACGTGAAGAGCTATATTCCGCTGCAACTTTGAAAAAAGGTGATAAAATCAATAAGGAACTTAGCGCGCTTTCAGGGATTTTTGAAAGACAGAAAAAAGATTCCATTATCCCAAAAAATGATGAATTTCTTATCGAAACTTTTAAAACGAGAGAAGGATTTCACGCCGTTTTTTATCCTTTTGAAGGCAGGTTTGTGCATGAAGCCCTGGGAAGTTTGCTGGCCTACCGAATAAGTTTATTGTCTCCTATCAGTTTTTCTATTGCTTTTAACGACTATGGATTTGAGCTGCTTTCAGATCAGGAGATTGATATGCAACAAGTAATTGATAACAATTTGTTCAGTGCAGAATATTTAATGGATGATCTTTACAAAAGCCTGAACGCAACAGAAATGGCCCGAAGAAAATTTCGTGATATCGCTGTAATTGCCGGTCTGGTTTTTACCGGTTATCCAAATAAATTAATAAAGAGCAAACACCTTCAATCCAGTTCCCAGTTACTTTTCAGTGTTTTCAGAGATTATGAAGAAAATAATTTATTATATCAGCAAGCCTTCAGGGAAACTTTTGAGCACCAGTTGGAAGAGGGTAGATTAAGATTGGCGCTTGAGCGCATTCAGAATCAAAAAATAGAATGGCGAAAATGTGAAAAACCAACGCCTTTCTCATTTCCGATCATTACCGACAGGCTGCGGGAGAAACTGTCTTCAGAAAAACTGGAAGACAGAATTAGGAAAATGCTAAAGCAACTGGAAAATTAATTGTTTTCCCTAATCTGCTTGTCTACATAATGTCGCACCACTTCTGTAACCACACCAAATGCCACGTGAGCAAAAAGCTCATTCATTTGCATTCTCAGGGGTACTTCGGTTGGTTTTGGTTCTAAACCTAGAATTGGCAGGGAGGTTTCATGTGTAGAGGCCCATGTAGTGGCACCAAACACAATCCCATCCATGGGTCTAAGTCCGTAACGTTCTTTTTTGCCATATCCATAAGCTGCTCCTAAAGAACCACCCATGGGAATGTTTACCAATTGTTCAGCTAAAGCTTCATTTTCGGTACTTATTGGAGATCCGGTAATTCTGGTCGATAAATCATCTACGATCTTTATCTGCGCTGAACTTTGTTCAATTTCCCTTACCGGCAAAACTTGTTCTATTAGTGTTTTAACCGCTGTTCCGGCTAGTCCGCCAAGGAATCCGGAAATAAGTCCGCGACTGGTATTAGACACATACGAATCTTTTCTTAGGAAATTGCTCACGCCCATAATCTTTGTTTTTTGTGGATTAAAATTATTTATATGTTAGCCAACATCCAATCATTTAACACGTAATTGGCATTGCCGTTACTATTTTTAATATTTTTGAGTATGAGCGAAAAACTGAACATAGCAATGATACAAGCCAATCTTCATTGGGAAGATGCAGAGGCGAATAGAGAATTATTTTCAGAAGAAATATCTAAAGTTTCAGATGAAGTTGAATTGATTGTTCTTCCTGAAATGTTTACGACGGGTTTCAGTATGAATGCTGAAAATCTTGCTGAAGAAACTGAAGCTGAAACCTTGAACTGGATGCAGAAAATCGCAAAATCCAAATCTTCTGCAATAACCGGGAGCGTGATAATTACTGAAAATGGCAATTATTATAATCGTTTGTATTTTGTCTTCCCTGATGGTTCTTATAAATTGTATGATAAGAGGCATACGTTTACCCTGGCGAAAGAGGATCAAACCTACACCGCCGGAACCGAAAGGCTGATCGTAGATTATAAAGGATGGAAGATATGCCCGTTGATATGTTATGATCTGCGTTTCCCGGTTTGGGCAAGGAATACGGTAGATTATGATCTTTTGATCTATGTGGCCAACTGGCCT
>CAXGBX010000257.1:0-3927 GCA_964008195.1 uncultured Flavobacteriaceae bacterium | reverse complement strand
AAATATGCAAAACAGGCGAAAGTGATCCATTTTGAAATAGATCCTGCCGAGATCAACAAAAATGTAAAAGCAGATTATCCTGTTTTAGGAGACGTAAAAGAAAGCCTGAAAGCATTACTTGAACTTTTAGAGACAAATTCTCATAAGAAATGGCATCAGCAGTTCAAGGATATGTATAAGACTGAATATGAAAAGGTGATCAAAGGAAACCTTGACATAAATAAGAAAGACCTGGGAATGGCTGAAGTGATTCAGCAGATCAACAAACAGTCAAACGGAGATGCGATCATCGTTTCAGATGTTGGTCAGCATCAAATGGCAGCCTGCCGGTATGCCAAATTTAACACTACCCGAAGCAATGTAACTTCAGGAGGATTAGGAACCATGGGATTTGCGCTTCCCGCCGCTATAGGTGCAAAAATGGCAAAGCCGGAGAGAGAAGTTGTAGCGGTAATAGGTGATGGGGGTTACCAGATGACCATTCAGGAGCTGGGAACTATTTTTCAGACCAAAGTCCCGGTTAAAATTGTGCTTTTAAACAATGGTTTCCTGGGAATGGTGAGACAATGGCAGCAACTGTTTTTTGATAAACGTTATGCTTCCACTACCATGGTAAACCCCGATTTTATAACTATAGCCAAAGGTTATCATATTAAAGCAAAACAGGTTACTGAAAGAAGTCAGTTAAACGACGCGGTAAAGGAAATGATGGAAAGCGATGAAGCTTATTTCCTTGAGGTTAAAGTTGAACAGGAAGAAAACGTGTTCCCTATGATCCCAACGGGAGCTGCAGTCTCAGATATATTATTAGAGTAATGGAAAAGAAGAATTATACAGTATCTATATACACCGAAAACAATCTGGGATTATTATCCCGGATTGCAGCCATTTTTCTAAAAAGGCACATCAATATTGAAAGTATCACCGCCTCGCCAAGTGAAGTAAATGAGGTAATGCGGTTTATCATTGTTGTGAATGTCACGGAAGAGCAGATAAAGAAGATCGTGGGCCAGATAGAGAAGCAAATAGAAGTGATCAAGGCTTTTTATCATACCGATGTTGAAACTATTTATCAGGAAACAGCCTTATATAAGATTAAATCTGAAGATTTTTTAGACGATCACAATATTCAGGATTTTATAAAGGAAACGAACGCGAGGATCGTAACCGTGACCAAACAATTCTTTGTGATAGAAAAAACCGGTAAGCGTACCGAAGTGGATGCTTTATACGAAAAATTGAAACCTTATGGATTAATGCAATTCGTAAGATCGGGGACCATTGCGGTTACCAAAAACGAAATGCAAATATCAGGAATACTAGAAAAATTTAATACCACAAATTCATTATCATGACCAACTATTTTAACAGCCTTTCTTTACGTGATCAATTAGCTCAGCTTGGAACCTGCAGGTTCATGGAGTTGGATGAATTCAGCAATGAGGTGGCTGTCTTAAAAGATAAAAAAATTGTGATCGTAGGCTGTGGAGCCCAGGGTCTCAATCAGGGCCTTAATATGCGCGATAGCGGCCTCGATATCTCATACGCCTTAAGGGAAGGAGCTATCAAAGAAAAGCGTCAGTCCTGGAAAAATGCCACTGAAAATAATTTTGAAGTAGGAACTTATGAAGAGTTGATCCCAAAAGCTGACCTCGTAATTAACCTTACTCCAGATAAGCAGCATACTTCGGTGATCAAAGCCATTCAGCCACATATCAAAAAAGATGCGGTACTTTCTTATTCTCATGGTTTCAATATCGTGGAAGAAGGAATGAAGATCCGTGAAGATATTACGGTGATCATGGTAGCTCCAAAATGTCCGGGTTCTGAAGTTCGTGAAGAATACAAACGAGGATTTGGAGTACCTACCTTGATTGCGGTTCACCCGGAGAATGATCCTCAGGGAATTGGTCTGGAATGGGCAAAAGCCTATGCGTATGCAACTGGTGGCCACCGTGCGGGAGTGTTGGAATCTTCTTTTGTAGCTGAAGTAAAATCAGATTTGATGGGAGAACAAACCATTTTGTGTGGAGTTCTGCAAACCGGATCTATTTTAACTTTCGATAAAATGGTAGCTGAAGGTGTGGAACCTGAGTATGCCGCTAAACTCATTCAATATGGTTGGGAGACGATTACTGAAGCCCTGAAACATGGCGGAATCACCAATATGATGGATAGGCTTTCGAATCCGGCTAAAGTAAGAGCGAATGAGATCGCCGAAGATTTAAAAGAAAAAATGCGTCCGCTTTTTCAAAAGCATATGGACGATATTATTTCAGGAGAATTCAGTAGCCGAATGATGAGAGACTGGGCAAATGATGATAAAGAATTATTGACCTGGAGAGCCGCTACAGAGAATACCGCATTTGAAAAAACGACAGCTACTTCCGAAGAGATCAAAGAACAGGAGTATTTTGATAAAGGTGTGTTGATGATTGCTTTTGTGAGAGCCGGAGTAGAACTTGCTTTTGAAACGATGGTAGAAGCCGGAATTATTGAAGAATCAGCCTATTATGAATCGCTTCATGAAGCTCCGCTAATTGCCAATACGATCGCAAGAAAGAAATTATACGAGATGAATCGTGTGATTTCAGATACTGCGGAATATGGTTGCTATTTATTTGATCATGCGGCCAAGCCACTGGTAAAAGATTATGTAAACTCACTGGAGCCAGAAGTAGCCGGTAAAAAATTCGGGACAGATTGTAATGGTGTGGATAACCAGAAATTGATACAGGTGAATGATGAACTCAGAAATCACCCTGTGGAAAAGGTTGGGGCAAAATTGAGAACTGCTATGACCGCAATGAAGAAAATATACGCATAATGGATACGCTGCTGGAAAAGGATAAAATATATAAACCCACTGTTGAAGCTGTAAAACAGGCTGCGGAAAGGATTTCCAAGGTTGTTTTAAAAACGCCGCTAGCTGAATCTTTTACCTATAGCAAACGTTTTCAGGCGAATATAATGCTGAAAAGGGAAGATCTGCAACAAGTGAGATCTTACAAAATCAGGGGGGCATATAATAAGATTTCCAGCTTACCGAAAGAGCAACTTGAAAAAGGAGTGATTTGCGCCAGTGCTGGTAACCATGCCCAGGGAGTTGCATTTGCCTGCAACAAACTGAAGGTGAAAGGAGTTATTTATATGCCTGAAACTACTCCAATGCAAAAAGTAGAGCAGACCGAAATGTTTGGAGGTAAATGGGTTCAGGTTGTTCTTAAAGGAGATACTTACGACGATTCTTTTAAAAGTGCTATGAAGCAAATGCATGAAGAAGGTCTCGTTTTTATTCATCCGTTTGATGATGAGAAAGTAATTGAAGGGCAGGCAACCATTGCTTTGGAAATTCTGGAGCAGGCAGACGAGCCTATAGATTATATTTTTGCACCACTGGGCGGCGGCGGATTACTGGCTGGTATGTCTTCAATGTTTAAGAAATTGTCACCAGACACAAAGATTATCGGGATAGAACCCGAGGGCGCTCCATCCATGAAAACTTCTTTAAGAGAAGGAAAGGTGGTTGAACTGGATAATATTGAGCGATTTGTTGACGGAGCTTCAGTTCAAAAAGTTGGTGCACGTAATTTTGCAATTTGCAGGGAAAATCTTGATGAAATGATCACGGTTCCTGAAGGTAAGATCTGTCAGACCATCCTGGATCTTTATAATCAGGATGCTATTGTAGTAGAGCCGGCAGGAGCCATGGCTATTTGTGCATTAGATTTTTATGCGGAAGAGATCAAAGGTAAGAACGTGGTATGTATCGTAAGTGGCAGTAATAACGATATTATCAGAATGGCAGAGATCAAGGAAAGAGCTTTGCTATATTCAGGATTGAAACATTATTTTGTCATTGTTTTTCCTCAGAGAGCAGGAGCATTAAAAGAATTTGTGGCTAAAGTATTGGGTCCCAATGATGAT
>CAXGBX010000256.1:0-3930 GCA_964008195.1 uncultured Flavobacteriaceae bacterium | reverse complement strand
CATTTTTGAAGATTCCTCCCTCCATTTCATCTTGTTCAGAATGACATAAACAAAAAAAGCCGCTGCGGTTGGCAGCGGCTTTTTGCAAATATATCTTTTCAGTTTTATGCAATAGTGTTCGCTGCGGAAGTTTCCGGCATCATACACATCATATTGCACATTGTTCTGATCATTTTTTTTGTTTCTGAATTACAAAGATATGCACGGAAATTTTTAATATCCAAACAATTAGGGAAGAATTGCGAAAATTAAAATTTCGCTTACTTATATTACGGATTCTTAAAATTTAAGCCTTGTTTTTTGATTTATCCCCAACCCAATCTTTGTGTTAGGGATTGAGCGGTTTATTTGAGCTCTCCCGATTTTTTTATCGGGAAGCGAGCCTTGAAAGCCCGGCGCAAGCCTCTTTAAGGCGCAGCGCAACGCCCAAACAAATATTTCATACCGCAACCTCAAAGGGAAAGAGGAAGAAGAATAAGTAATTATTCCTTTTTCAGCCTGAATTAAAATCCGAAATTTTTATAATACCTCACCCGGAACTGCTAAAAAGCAGTCCCGACTTCTCCCAAGGAGAGGTAATGTGAAGCACCCCAATTTAATTTCAAGAGAAAGTCTTTTAGAGTTCAGTAGATCGTTACTTACTTGAGTCTCAATTAAAAGTTGCAATGTCAGGCTGAGCGAAGTCGAAGCCAATTATAAGGTAACCTAGAGTTCTCGACTGCGCTCGAACTGACATCAGAATTAACTTTAATGCATTGAATTACTAGCATTTAAAACATTCTTACAATATTCATTTGACTACTGACCTCTAAAGTATTTCACTCAAATAGGATAAAATGACGTTAAATCAATTTGACATGATATGAATTTTTATACATTTGTGCTTACATATTGAAAGGGATAGATTTGACTGATTGCAACCCTAATACTTTAAGAGGTATTTTAAAATGCTAAACCAGAATGTTTTTACACTCCATTTAGCCCGTCTCGTCAAATTTCTCCATTCTTATTAACTTAAAAAGTAATTGAATGGCTTATTTATTTACTTCAGAAAGTGTTTCTGAAGGGCACCCAGATAAAATTGCAGATCAGATTAGTGATGCTTTATTAGACAATTTTCTTGCATTCGACGGTGAATCTAAAGTCGCTTGCGAAACCATGGTCACTACAGGACAGGTGGTATTGGCTGGTGAAGTTAGAAGCAGCACTTATTTAGATGTTCAGAATATCGCAAGAGATGTGATTAATGATATTGGTTATACTAAAGGAGCTTATAAATTCAGCGGGGATTCCTGCGGGGTTATTTCTTTGATCCATGAACAATCCCAGGATATTTACCAGGGTGTAGACCGCGGAAATAAAGAGGAACAGGGAGCTGGTGACCAGGGGATGATGTTTGGCTACGCAACCAACGAAACTGAAAATTACATGCCACTGGCCCTTGATATCTCTCACAAGATCCTTATTGAACTTGCAAAATTAAGACGTGAGGGAAAAGAAATTGAATATCTAAGACCAGATTCCAAGAGTCAGGTAACTATTGAATATAGCGATGAGAATGTTCCTGAGAGAATCGTAGCTATAGTGGTATCTACTCAGCATGATGATTTTGATGCCGATGATGAGAAGATGCTTTCGAAGATCAAGAAAGATATTATTGAAATTTTGATTCCGAGGGTAAAGAACCAATTACCGGAATATGTTCAGAAATTATTTAATGATGATATTATTTATCACATTAACCCAACAGGAAAATTTGTAATTGGCGGACCTCATGGTGATGCCGGGCTTACGGGTAGAAAAATTATTGTAGACACCTATGGTGGTAAGGGTGCTCACGGTGGTGGTGCATTTTCAGGAAAAGATCCTTCTAAAGTAGACCGTTCTGCTGCTTATGCTTCCAGACATATCGCGAAAAACCTAGTAGCTGCAGGTGTAGCTCCGGAAATTCTGGTCCAGGTTTCTTATGCAATAGGAGTGGTGGAACCAACTTCAATTTCCGTATATACCTATGGAAAGAATAATACAGAGCTAACCGACGGCCAGATCGCTGAAAAAGTAAAAGAAATTTTTGACATGCGCCCTGCTTCTATTGAAGATAGATTGAAGCTAAGAAATCCTATCTATCGTGAAACCGCCGCTTACGGACATATGGGGAAAGAACCGCGAAAGGTTACCAAAATATTTGAGAGTCCGTATAAAGGAAAAATAACCCGGGAGGTGGAATTATTTACCTGGGAAAAACTCGATTATGTAGATAAGGTAAAAGAGGTGTTTAAGCTGAACTAAAAATAGCTTGCAGGTACTTAAAGAAGCTGTCTCCAAAGTATAGAAAACCTCATCCTGAATTTATTTCAGAATCTTAATTGATGAGAATCAATATTAAACGGAAGCTGAAACAAGTTCAGCTTGACGAAACAAGGGCTTTTGCGACGGCTTCTTTTAGTTTAATGAGGTGATGATAATAGCTTTTTAATTTTTAGAGGATGCTCCCACGATCCTTGAAATTGATTCATTCCCACTAATTATTGCCGCTGATTCAATAGGCGGTCTTTTTTATCATTTCTTCGGAAAACCTTAACAGCAGGGAGCTTTAATAATTGGTATTTTTAAAATTCACCAAAAAGGTCGCTTATGTCTTTATTTAAAAAAGTTAGAAATACAATTAACCTGTTGAAGTCGGTTGATATGGATCAATTGGCCAAGATCAATCAGAAAATAGATCTGGCAGAAGCTATGAAGACTTTAGGCAAATTAGACGACCGTCAATTGACCGGATTGATGAAAATGTTAAAAACGAAGCGTAAAAAAGGGCAACATGACCTCCCTCCCATTAACGGGGATTTTTATAATCTGGATCTTAAATTAACCAAAGAACAACGTGAAATTCAATTAAAAGTTCGCAATTTCATGGAAGATGAGATTCGACCTTTGGTAAATGAATATTGGAAAAAAGACCAGTTTCCTTTTGAAGTTATTGAGAAATTCAGAAAGCTGAATATCGTAGGTGTACCCTATGAAGGCTACGGATGCCCTAATTTGCCGTTTTTGATGGAAGGTATTATCGCCCAGGAAATCGCCAGGGTAGACGTTTCAATTTCTACATTTTTTGGCGTCCATAGTGGCTTAGCCATGGGCTCCATTTATTTATGTGGAAGTGAAGAGCAAAAACAGGAATGGTTACCGAAGATGCAAAAAATGGAAAAAATTGGAGCTTTTGGTCTTACCGAGCCCAATGTAGGCTCCGGAGTTGCCGGCGGCCTGGAAACCACTTGTAAATTTGATGGCGAAAACTGGATTTTAGATGGTCAGAAAAAATGGATAGGAAACGCCACTTTTGCTGATGTCATAATTATTTGGGCAAGAGATCTGGATTCTAATCAGGTTAAAGGCTTTTTAGTAAGAAAAGAAAATCCAGGCTTTAAAGCCGAAAAGATAAAAGGTAAAATGGCTCTGAGAATTGTTCAGAATGCATTAATTACTTTAGAAGATTGTAAAATTCCGGAAAGTGACAGGCTTCAAAATGCAAATTCTTTTAAAGACACTGCAAATGTTCTAAGGATGACAAGAGCAGGGGTTGCCTGGCAGGCAGTTGGATGTGCCAGGGGAGCTTACGAAAGCGCTTTGAAATACACCAAAAAAAGAGAACAATTTGGAAGACCGATTGCCTCTTTTCAGCTGGTCCAAAACCACCTTGTGGAGATGCTTTCAAATCTTACTGCTATGCAAACGATGGTCTTCAGACTTTCAGAAATGCAGGATCAGGAATTGCTTACAGATGAACATGCAAGTTTAGCAAAAGTTTACTGTAGCATGCGAATGAGAGATGTGGTAAGTCGAGCTAGAGAAGTTTTAGGGGGCAACGGAATTTTACTAGACTATGATGTAGCTCGTTTTGTGGCAGACGCCGAAGCTATCTACAGTTATGAA
>CAXGBX010000255.1:0-3930 GCA_964008195.1 uncultured Flavobacteriaceae bacterium | reverse complement strand
AATGCTCGACTTTCTGGAAGAGAATAATTTCAATGCCGTGATCTTACAGGTGCGTCCTCAGGCAGATGCGTTATACAAAAGTGAATTAGAGCCATGGTCTTATTTTTTGACCGGAAAAAACGGGAAGGCTCCGCAGCCTTATTATGATCCGCTGGAATTCTGGATTGAAGAGGCTCATAATCGCGGAATGGAATTGCATGTTTGGTTAAACCCATACCGGGCGCATCATACTACTGGCAGGGAAATAGGGGAGCAGTCTATTGTAAAAACCAATCCGGAATTAGTAATGGAATTGAAAAACGGAATGTGGTGGATGGATCCCGGAAGCAGTAAAGTGCAGGATCATTCTGCAGCGGTAGTGATGGATATCGTAAAAAGATATGATATTGATGCCGTTCATTTTGATGACTATTTCTACCCTTACGCATCTTACAATGGGAAAAAAGATTTTCCCGACGAAAAAAGCTGGCAGGTTTATCTAAAAGAAGGAGGTGATCTTTCCAGAGGAGATTGGAGAAGAAAAAATGTAAATGATTTTGTAGAAAGGATCGCAGAGGAGATTAAGGCGGAAAAGTCTTTCGTAAAATTCGGGATTAGTCCGTTTGGGATATGGAGACCTGGATTTCCAAAGGGAATAAAGGGGACGGATCAATATGAAGAACTCTATGCTGATGCTAAATTATGGCTGAATAAAGGATGGATAGATTATTTCACACCGCAATTATACTGGCCAACGAGCAAAGTTGGGCAAAGTTTTCCAGTGCTTCTCGGCTGGTGGGAATCTGAAAATGTGGTAGGCCGGCATCTTTGGCCGGGAATTAATCTGGGATTGGAAGATGAAGAGGAGAACAGAGGGGAAATTGCCTCACAAATCCTTATTTCGCGTGGAATTTTACAAAACAATCCGGGAACCGTTCATTGGAACATAGCACCATTGATGAAAAATAAAGAATTATCAGAATCTTTAAAAAATGGCCCATATCATCGTAATGCCCTGGTTCCCGCCAGTCCATGGCTGGAAGTTGAAATACCTGAAATTCCCGAATTTAAACTTAAAGATTCAGAAAGATCTATTCATTTTGAATGGATTCTGGAAGAACCTGAAGATGCATTTAGGTGTGTGGTTTATTACCGTTATGAAGATGCTAGCTGGGAATATAGAATATTGAATTTGAATTCCCGAATGATCGATATTCCGAAGAAGAATATAGAAAAACAGAACCTGGTTGAAATAGGTGTAACCGCTGTGGGTAGAACGGGCAAACAGAGCAGTTTTAAAAAGATATACCCAAATTAAAAGATAGTCAATGCACTTTTGCGTTAGTAGGTCTGCATTCGCTAATTCTAGTACTTATTTGGTTTTTGAGACAGAGCATTCTGGAATGAATTTGAAAAGCTTCAAATGGAAATTAGATATAAGTCATTTAATCTTGAACTGAAAAATACATTTACCATAAATTATGGTTCCCGGGATTTTCAGTCAACCTTAATCCTAATATTATCTGACGGTAAATTTACAGGCTATGGTGAAGCTGCAGCTACGGTTTATTATGGGGTTACGGTTGAGAAAATGATTGCTTCCCTTAAATCTGTAGAACCAATTATTGCTGAACATATTCATCGTACTCCGGAAGAATTATGGGAATTTACAAATCCTTATTTAGCCCAGGATCCATTTGCACAATGTGCGCTGGACATGGCCATGCATGATCTACACGGGAAAAGAAACCGGCTTCCACTTTATAAAATGTGGGGACTGGATATTTCCAATGTGCCAGTGACCAATTATACTATAGGCATGGATAGCGTGGAGATTATGGTCAAAAAGATAAAAGAATTTCCCTGGCCATTGTATAAAATAAAATTGGGTACCAAAGATGATATAGCTATTGTAAAAGAACTCAGGAAGCATACAGATTCAGTTTTCAGAATAGATGCAAATGCTGCCTGGACGGTGGATCAGGCCATTGAAAATAGCTATGTTTTAAAGGATTTGAATGTGGAATTTCTGGAGCAACCATTGAAAACGAATGATCTCGCAGGAATGGAGGTTCTTTATAAAAAAACGCAACTTCCGTTGATCGCTGATGAAAGCTGTACCATAGAGAGTGATGTAGAAAAGTGTGTTTCGTATTTTCACGGAATAAATATCAAGCTTACTAAATGTGGCGGAATTACCCCTGCAAAAAGGATGATTCAAAAAGCTAAAAAATCAGGAATGAAAGTGATGGTGGGATGCATGACTGAATCAACTGTAGGCATTTCGGCAATAGCTCATCTCGCCCCGCTTCTGGATTATGTAGATATGGATGGTGCCCTGCTATTAAAAGATGACATTGCAGATGGGGTGAAGGTTTCCCACGCTAAAGTCAATTTTCCAGATCGCAATGGTACCGGGGCGAAATTGTTTAATTTTGAATAAGGTAAAGGAATTATTCCCATTTTAAACCTGTAGGCGTTTTAATTAAATTCGAATAATGATGAAAAGTAAATTGAATTCTATCGCAATATTGATCTTTTTAGTAGTTGCATCCTGTAATGAGCAACCTGAAAAAGATTCCATTAACCAGGCAGAAGAGCTTATTGCCCAGACAAGCGAAAAGTATGCTCCAGATAGTCGTGTAGCACTTTTTGATATAGAGGCGGTTAAAAATGGCGGGTCTTATATATTAAGAGGTGAATCAAATTTGCCGGATGCGGTAGAAGATTTAAAACAAAAGTTGAAAGCTGAAGATATAAGCTTTGCTGATAGTATTCGTATGCTGCCAGACGATAAAAGTCTGGAAGGCAAAACCATGGGAATTGTAAAGATTTCAGTGGCTAATCTTAGAGAGGAACCAAAACATTCTTCACAATTAGTAACCCAAGCAACCCTGGGGACGCCGGTTAAGATCTGGAAAAGAACAGAGGAATGGTACTATATCCAAACACCAGATGGTTATTTATCCTGGGTAGACCATGGTGGAATTATTACTATGGATAAAAATGGTTTTGATTCCTGGAAATCTTCTGAAAAAATAATATTTAAAAATGCGTATGGTCAGTCTTTCAAAGAAGCTTCTAAAAATTCTCAGCCCGTCTCAGATATAGTTGCCGGTTCTATTTTTGAATTTGAAGAAGCAGCTAATGATTTTTATAAGGTAAGCTACCCAGATGGTAGGGAAGCATTTATCGCCAGGGAAGAATCTGCGATATATTCTGAATGGCTTTCAGACTTACAGGCTTCTGAAGAAAATCTTGTTCAAACTTCAAGTAAACTTATGGGATTGCCCTATTTATGGGGAGGTACATCCTCTAAGGGTGTTGACTGTAGTGGATTTACCAAAACAATTTACTTTATGAACGGTATCGTAATCCCACGTGATGCTTCCCAGCAGATTAGAGAAGGAAAACTTATAGATTCTTCAGGAACATTTGAAAATCTGGCTGTTGGAGATCTATTATTTTTTGGCCGGCCTGCTACAGATTCAACTTCAGAAAGGGTAGTGCATGTAGGAATGTGGATAGGGGATAATGAATTTATCCACTCTTCCGGAGATGTGCACATAAGCAGTATGGATGAGAATGCTGAAAATTTTGATGAATTTAATAAGGCTAGGTATTTAAGGACAAAAAGATATTTGGGGCAGCAGAGTGAGGGCTTGACTTATTTAAAAGATAAAAATATCTTTCTGACTCAGAAGAAAGATACTTTAGCGAATTAGTATTCTTCTAGAAACTCCGGGTGTCGAAATTCTAAGGCTCTTTTGCTGTCTTCAGAAGAATTTATAGAAAAAATGTCTGTTTTGAAAAATTCGAATATGAATTTGTACACCGCTGATTATAACTTAATGCTCGAATAAATGTATTTTCAACATTTTTATTTTCAGGCAACTAGAGAAATAAATCCTTGGTGGTATATTTAGAAATTCTATATTTGTTGAGCTTTTG
>CAXGBX010000254.1:0-3934 GCA_964008195.1 uncultured Flavobacteriaceae bacterium | reverse complement strand
TTTCATTTGATGTTGCTTTACCTGCATCCAGCTTAGCACTTACAAACATTCCAGGTTTTAAAATATCTCCTGAATTATTTAAGGTTGCCCGTAAGGTGAGTGTTCTCCTGGAGGTATTTAATACAGGATCAATAAACGATACCGTAGCATCAAACTCCCTGTCTGGATACGCTTTGGTGGTGACTTTAATATTCTGACCTTCTTTTAAACTTGAGATTTGATTTTCATAAGCATCAAAAACTGCCCAAACCGAATTTAAATTGGCAATTTTGAACATAGGCTGTCCCTGTTTCACATAATCCCCTTCCTGTACAAGTTTTTCAGTTACGGTTCCGTTTACGGTAGCATATACCGGGAAATTTTCGCGAACACTTCCATTTTGCTCAATAGAATTAATCTGACTTTCAGAAAGTTTCCAGAGCTTAAGTTTGTTTCGAACCGCTTTGTAAAGTGCCGGCTGGCTTCCCTTAAGTTTTGAAGCAGTTAATAGTTCCTGTTGTGCTGCCACTAGCTCCGGGGAATAAATAGTTGCCAATAACTGGCCGCGATTTACTTTTTCTCCCGTAAAATTTACATTTAGATTTTCAATTCTTCCTGCGAAATAGGCCACCTGTACCGCATTAGCCTCTTCATTCACCTGTATCTTTCCAGACAACGTAAGAGTGTTGCCGACCTCTCCAGACTGGCCTACGCTAATCGTTTGAATATTAGCAAGGGCCATTGCATTATCTGTCATTCTAAATTCTTCCGCTCCCAACCCATCTGCAGAAGCATCTGCAGGTATTAGATCCATTCCGCAAATAGGACAGTCCCCTGGTTCAGGTTGCATGATCTGGGGGTGCATGGAACAGGTCCACATTTGGGAATCTGCTCCATCATGGTCATGTTCCCCTGCCATTTCAGTCCCAGCTTTTTCATTATCCCCGGAACTCGTCCCAAAGAAAATATAACCTAGCAGGAGTCCGCCAAGGAGTATTGCGATGTAAATGATATATTTTTTCATCTTATATAATTTAATTGCTCAGGTAATTAACCAAAGCTGCCTGTTGATAATAATTTTTAATTGCTTCTATAAATCCAACCTGAAATTTTAATTGGAGTTCCTGGATATCCAGTACATCATTAAAATCTATAGTTCCGGTTTCATAGTTTTTAATCAAGATTTCTTCCGCATCATTAGCCTGCTCTATATTCTTTAAAAAAGTAGCTGCTGCTATTTTTGCCGATGCCCGCCCGCTCAAAGCTTCTTCGAGCCTGCTCTCCAACATATTGAATCGTTGTTCCTTCTGCGACTGCAGTTCCTGTTGTCGAAGTTCATTTTGCCTGGAGACAGACTTATATTTATTATTGAAAATGGGTATGGAAACCGAAACCATGGGCATGAGAATATCCTTCCCATTATCTGTAAGCATCATATCGGTACGCTCTGCCACATTGATATAATCCATCCCAAATCCAAGTTTAGGTGCTGCATCCTTCTGGTTTAAGGCTTCAGCTTCAGCAACCGATTCGTAGAGCTTATCGAATTTCAACAGCTCAGGGTGTATGGTCTCGACCTCAATTTTATCTGTAGATTCTTCCTGCGGAATCCATAGCGAATCCATGACTTCTACCGTTGCCAGGGATTCCCTGTTCAAAAGATTATTAAACTGGGTTTTTCCAGCAACCAATTCCAGCACCAGATTTTCCTTCTGCTGATAGAGATCATTCTGGCGCATCTGTAACCTTAAGACGTCTACGGCTGATGCACTTCCCACTTCGAGGGAATTAAGTGCTAACTCATGAAAAGTCTCCAGCAATCCTATGTTCTCGTCAAGCACTTTTTGTTTTGCTTCTATCGCATACAAACGGTAATAAGCCTCGGCTACTGAGAGTTTTAGTTTTCGTCTTGCAATTGCAATTTCAACATACTCGGCATCTGCCATAGATACTGCATAGTTTTCCCTTGCGGTAATAGTACCAAACCATGGAATCATCTGCCTGATAGAAAAACGAGCCTTTTGAGCCCCTACCCGCGTTTCGGGTTCACTTACAAAGTATCCTACACCAAATTCGGTATCTGGATATGTATTTACCTCTTTCACCTTTTCTTCAGCAATATCATGCCTTAAATTAAATGCCCGGATTTCGGGATTATTCTCCTCGGCAATCTGGAGGTAGGAATCGAGTTGCTGTGCATTTAAGTGAATAGTGAAAAGTAAAAATAATACTATCACCACGGAAGCTGGAAGCTGGAGGTTGGAGGCTGGAGACTGGAGACTGGAGACTGGAGGCTCGAAACTAAAAGCTAAAGGCTGTAGATTAGAATCTAAACCCGGGTATTTGAAAAATTTGATTTGAATACCTTTCTGCATCAACTTCCAGCTTCGTATATTTTTTTTATTTTTCATGATTTTTCCAATTTTGATGAAGTTTGGTGATCTTACGACCAATGACTGCATTTTTATCTGTCAATTTTTGAAAAGTATCGGAATTGATATATTCACAATCCATAGAAAATTTCAACCAGGTTTCGACTTCAGCATTTGAACCTAGAGCATGAATCAAATGTTGTTTAAAAGTATTTTCATAATTTCTTTTGGCCCACCCTTCAGAAATATTTGCCGGCACCGATCTGCCAGCCCTAACTATTTGCGAGGTGAGTGAAAAAACTTCTTCTTTCGGAAATTTTCTGGTTAACCAGAAAATTTCCATAGCCAAATCGTATGACTCTTTATAAATCTCCAAATCCTTAAAAGACCTAATCATAATATTTGTAATTTATATCCTTAATCAACTACCAACTACCAACTACCAACTACCAACTACCAACTACCAACTTCCAACTACCAACTTCCAACTTCCAACTTCTAGCTTCTAGCTTCTAATTTTAGCTTCCTGCCTCCAGCTATACAGCACCGGAACAACAAACAACGTAATCAACGCGATAAGCATTCCTCCAAAACTCGGGATAGCCATAGGGATCATGATATCGCTACCGCGCCCGGTTGATGTTAACACCGGTAAAAGAGCCAGTATGGTAGTAGCCGTAGTCATTAAACAGGGCCTTATACGTTTTTCCCCGGCTTCAATAACTGAAGCTCTAATCTGGTCTTTTGTTTTGGTAACATTCTTATCGAAAGTCTGGGTGAGATAAGTTGCCATCACCACCCCGTCATCTGTTGCAATTCCAAAAAGTGCAATAAATCCAACCCACACGGCCACACTCAGGTTTATAGGGTGCATTTGAAAGAGATCCCGAAGGTTTTCACCGAAGAAATTGAAATTCATAAACCAGTCCTGACCGTAAAACCAGATCATTAAAAAGCCTCCGGCAAATGCCACAGCAATTCCCGTAAAGACCATCAGAGAGGTAGAAACCGATTTAAACTGAAAATACAGTATCAGGAAAATAATGATTAGCGATAGTGGCACCACGATAGAAAGGGTTTTTTCTGCCCTTAACTGGTTCTCATACGTTCCCGTAAACCGGTAATTAACTCCTTCGGGGACTACAAGTTCGCCAGAATCAATTTTCTCCTGAATAAGCGCTTGTGCATTTTCTACCACATTTACTTCAGCAAAACCATCCAATTTGTCAAATAACACATAGCCTACCAAAAAAGTATCCTCACTTTTTATTACCTGTGGCCCCTGCTCATATCTTATCTCTACCAATTCGCTCAGTGGAACCGGACTGCCATCTTCTACCGGCACATAAATATCTTTTATATCCTCAGGATTCGCCCGTAATTCACGTGGATACCTAACCCTCACGCCATATCGTTCCCTGCCTTCCACAGTCTGGGAAATCTGCATTCCTCCTACTGCAACCTCCAGGATTTGCTGAACGTCTTCAATGGAAACACCATATCTAACCAGTTGATCCCTTTTAATATCTATCAATAAATAAGGTTTTCCTACAATACGGTCTGCGAAAACAGCCTCATCTTTC
>CAXGBX010000253.1:0-3947 GCA_964008195.1 uncultured Flavobacteriaceae bacterium | reverse complement strand
GAAATATATATAGCCGCGGCCTTCCTGACGGTGATCTACAAATTCTTTGTTTTCCAGGATCCTTACAATGGTAGAAACTGTATTGTATGCAGGTTTTGGTTCGGGCATTTGCTCGATGATTCCCGCCACGTTTACCTCTTTAAGATCCCAGAGAATTTGCATGATCTCTTCCTCAGCTTTGGTTAATTGTTTCATTGATGAATGATTTGTTTTTGCTAATATAAACTAATTCTTTAGTTTAAACTAATCTTTTAGTTAAAATTTGAAATTAAGTTGAGTATCTTCGTGCTGATATTTTTAATTTAGATTCGACTATTGTTGCACCGTCATGTGGAACTTGTTTCAGCATCTCTTTATAATTTATAGGTTATTTAGATAGGAAGGACTCTGGAATGAATCCGGGATGATGCTAAACTTTAAGGATCATAAGTACATTAAAAAAATGGAAATAATCTTACTAATTGTTGCGGGAATATTTATGCTGCTTGGTGTACTGGGGAGTTTTCTGCCTGTTTTACCCGGCGTACCTCTAAGCTGGATAGGTTTATTGATTTTTTATCTCATTCCCGGGGTAGGTATGAATTACTGGTTTTTAGGAATCACCCTGGTCGTGGCAGTTCTCTTCTATATTCTGAATTTGATCATACCTGCTATGGGAACTAAGAAATTTGGCGGAAGCAGAAAAGGAATGATTGGCGCGACCATTGGTCTTGTGATTGGAATTTTTGCACCCATTCCCTTCGCAATTCTCATTTTTCCTTTTATTGGGGCTTTTGTTGGCGAGATTATTAACAAAAGCGATTCGAGGACTGCAGGTAAAGCCGCATTCGGATCTTTTCTGGGCTTACTGGCTTCCAGTTTTATGGAGTTTATTGTGACTTTTGCTTTTCTGATCCTGTTTCTTTACCAATTCTGGAGTTATAAAGAGATCATCTTCTAATTAGTGACTGATTTTCAGAAAGCCTCAAAAACCTTACTTTTGCAAAAAAATGAAGGAATGTTGGATTTTATTGTAGTGGGAGCTGCGCAGGCGGGACTGGCCATGGCTTATCATCTCAAAGAGCAGGGGAAAAGTTTCCTGGTCGTGGATAAGGAGTCTGAGATTGGCGCTTCCTGGCTTAACCGTTGGGATTCTCTTACCTTATTTACTCCATCTGAATTCAATAACATGCCCGGGATGAAATTTCCTGCGGAAAAAGGTCATTACCCCTCCAAAACTGAAGTTGCTGAATATTTTAAAGATTACGTCGAAAAATTTGACATTCCAATTCAGCTCCATACCCTGGTTGAAAATATTTCAAACTATAACGATCATTTTCTGTTAAAAACATCTTTGGGAGAGCTAAGAGCGGAAAAGGTGGTAGTTGCTACGGGGCCATTTCATATTCCTTATACGCCCCCGTTTTCAGAAAAGATAGATAGCGATATTTTCCAGATCCACAGCAATTATTATAAAAACCCTGATCAGCTTCAGGAAGGAAAAGCGATGGTAGTGGGAGCAGGAGATAGCGGATTTCAGATCCTTGACGAGGTATCTCAAAACGATCGGGATGTTTATTTTTCAGGAACTACCGATGTAAAAGTGCTTCCGCAGGAAATTTTAGGAAAAACTTTATGGTGGTGGTTTACAAAATCTGGTTTTTTAAGCTTCAGTAGAGATACCTGGCTGGGGAAAAAGATTTCCAAATCCAGGCAGCCGGTCATTGGTACTCCTGTTAAAGAGATCCTGGAAAGGAACAATGTAGAGGCGGTTGGAAAAACTAAAAATGCTGAAGGGGAATTGATCGTAACGGAAAAGAAAAAGATAAACGATCTTAAGAATATTATCTGGGCAACGGGTTACCGACCAAATTTTAGCTGGATCGAAGGCCTCGAACTTGCAAAAAACGGATATCCTAAGCATTATCGAGGGGTAAGTAATATAGATGGCCTTTATTTTATAGGTCTGCCCTGGTTGCACACCAGGGGTTCGGCAACCCTCGGAGGTATACGGAAAGACGCAAAATATTTATCAGATTATATAAAAAAGAACGATTAGAAATGATCATAACAGATACCCATACCCATTTATATAGCGATGCTTTTGATGAAGATCGAAAGGAAAAGATTCAGGAGGCTATAGATAACAATGTAAAACGGTTCTTTATCCCTGCAATAGATTCTGAAACCACGCAGGCGATGTATCAATTGGAGAAAGATTTTCCGGAAAATATCTTTTTAATGATGGGATTGCATCCTACGCATGTAAAAGAAAATTATGAGGATGAGCTGAAGCATGTGGAGTTGGAACTCGATGCCAGAAAGTTTTATGCGGTGGGGGAGATAGGGATAGACCTGCATTGGGATAAGTCTACGCTGGAAATTCAGAAAGATGCATTTAAGAGGCAAATTCAGATGGCGAAAGATAGAAATTTACCTATTGTGATTCATTGCAGGAAAGCCTTTGATGAAATTTTTGAGGTACTGGAATCTGAAAAAGATGATCAATTATTTGGTATTTTTCACTGCTTTACCGGAAATCTTGAGCAGGCCCAGCAGGCCTTATCGTATAATATGAAGCTGGGAATTGGCGGAGTGGCCACTTTTAAAAATGGTGGAGTTGATAAATTTCTGGATCAAATACCTTTGGAGGAAATTGTCCTGGAGACAGATTCCCCGTATTTAGCACCTAAACCTTTCCGCGGAAAACGTAATGATCCTGTTTATATATTGAAAGTAGCCGAAAAATTAGCGGAAATTTACAATATGCCGGTAGAAAAAATTGCCGAGATCACTACAAAAAACTCCAAGGAAGTTTTCGGAATTTAAAGCTGTTAATTAGAAATTTTGTTCATTTGTTGAAATAATTCCAGATATAGGTGCAAAACTTTGACGATATAAGATTTTATAAGGATGAAGAAGTAAACCCTGCGTTGCAGGAATTTATGAAGCATCCTATGGTAAAGGCATTGCTTCAATTCACATTTCCAGATCATAAGTCGAGCGAAATTGAAGCTATTCTCAAAGAATGTCATTCAATTGCAGACTTTCAGAGCAAGGTAATTTATCTAAGTGTTGAAAAGGTATTGGAGAAATCCAGCGAAGGACTTACAGATGCAGGTTTCGGAAAACTTGATCCGGCAGATTCTTATTTTTACGTGTCAAATCACAGGGATATCGTTCTGGATACCTGTTTGATCAACTATACTTTGCATGATCACGATCTGGTTATGACGGCTTCAGCGATAGGGGATAACCTGGTCAAAAAGCCATTTCTTATGGCATTGTCAAAACTGAACCGTAATTTTTTGGTTTTGAGAAATCAAAGTCCGCGCGAGATGCTGAAAAGTTCTTTGAAGCTTTCAGAATATATCAAGCACCTGCTTTTTGAGGAAGAGCGATCGGTATGGATGGCGCAGCGAGAGGGTAGAACCAAGGATGGGAACGATTTTACTCAACAGGGGGTTCTTAAGATGGTAGGAATGGCGAAGGGAGATATGGATATTCTCGATTATTTCGAAAAACTTAAGATTGTTCCGATAGCGATGTCTTACGAATTTGATCCTACAGATATGCTTAAAATGCCTGAAGTTCTTGCCAAAAGGATGAAGGAGGAATATAAGAAATCTGCTAACGAAGATTTTAACAGCATTATGCAGGGTGCGATGGGACAAAAAGGCCGTATTAAGATAAATGCCGGAAAAGTGTTAACAGAAGCCGATTTCGCTGAAATTAGAGAAAAGAATCTTTCTATTAATGATCAGTTGAAAGAGGTTGCCGCTTTAATTGATAGGGCGATTTATCGTAATTATAAATTATGGCCTTCAAATTATATCGCTTATGATCTTCTGAAAAATGAAGAAAGGTTCGTGAATGAATATACCGAAAAGGAAAAAAGACAATTTGATAGGCGTATCAGCCGAAGGGTGGACATGAAAAATCCGCTCGCTTTGAATAGTTATTTATTG
>CAXGBX010000252.1:0-3987 GCA_964008195.1 uncultured Flavobacteriaceae bacterium | reverse complement strand
GAATTGCAATCTGTAGTTAACATCGTAACCACTCAAAAAAAGAATAATCATGAATAAGACAGTAAATATAAATCTTGCCGGTATTTTCTTCCATATAGATGAAGATGCATATGCCAGGCTACAGCGTT
The DNA here is from genome assembly GCA_964008195.1 of uncultured Flavobacteriaceae bacterium. Classification (GTDB taxonomy): domain Bacteria; phylum Bacteroidota; class Bacteroidia; order Flavobacteriales; family Flavobacteriaceae; genus Christiangramia. The sequence goes on along the minus strand of CAXGBX010000252.1, from coordinate 3,859 downwards.
ATCTGGAGGCGATAAAGCATTCCTTTTCGAATACGCAGGGTCGTGATGAGATTATCTCAGATATCGAGGCTCGTATTGCTGAATTATTTAGTGAGAAAAGAAAAGACGACCGTCAGGTAATTAGCATTAAAGAAGTTGAAGAAGTCATCACCATTATGGGACAACCTGAAGATTATATGGTAGATGAAGAGATTTTTGAAGATGAACCTAGAAAAACAAAGTCCACAAAAACGGTTGGTAAACAACTATTCCGGGATAAGGAAAATGGATATGTGGGAGGTGTTTCATCAGGATTAGGTCATTATCTTGGAATAGAAGCAATTTGGGTTAGACTATTATGGGTCTTACTAACCATCTTCTCCAGTGGAGCATTTGTACTAATCTATATCGCTTTCTGGATATTTGTGCCGGAAGCAAAAACCACTGCCGATAAACTGGCTATGCGCGGAGAGGAGGTTACCGTCAGCAATATCGAAAAGAAGATACGCGAGGGTTTTCATGATGTTTCAGAGAGTGTAAAAAATGTAGATTACGGTAAATATGGTAAAAAAGCCAGCGCCGGTGCCAATTCAGCTGCTACGACTCTTGGTGATATCATCAAGTTCTGTCTGAAACTATTCGTGAAATTCATAGGTATTTTATTGCTTCTAATTGCAGGAACCACGTTAATCGGTTTGTTTGTTGGCTTATTTGCCATGGGAACCTTCGGAATTATCGAAGCACCATGGACAGATTATATTGATATGGTTAACAGTGGAGCTCCAATATGGGTTATTTCTCTACTCGCATTTTTTGCTATAGGTATTCCATTTTTCTTCCTTTTCGTTTTAGGACTGAAAATATTAGTAAAAAACCTAAGATCAGTAGGAAGAGTAGCCCTCCTATCTTTGCTTGGTCTATGGCTGATTTCAGTTATCGGTTTAACCATCATTGGTATTAGCCAGGCCACTAACAGGGCATTTGATGGGGAAACCGCAACTACAGAAAAGTTAAATATTACTGCACAGGACACACTGTTCTTAAGAATGAGAAGTAATCCTGAATATTCTGATGATATTTATAGAAATTCGAATTTCAGGATCAAGTATGATGAAAATAATAATAGGATCTTATACTGTAGAGATATCAGGTTAATTGTAAAATCTACCAAAGACTCGGTAGGTTCTATCAGAATAGTAAAGTCTGCCGAGGGCAAGAATTTCAGGGATGCTAAAGAAAGAGCTGAAAATATCAATTATTCCACCAGCTTACTTGGAAATGAACTTCTGTTAGATGGATATCTAACTTCAGATTCAAAATTTGGATATCGTGACCAGGAAGTGCAGGTAACTGTTTTTCTACCTGAGGGTACTACGCTATATGCAGACGACAATACCTATTCATTTCATTCTAATCAGGAATATTATGGAGATATATTAAACAATGGGCAGGAAGAATATTTCCTAAAAATCATGGACGGGGAAACCATTTGTGAAAATTGCCCTGCAGACACCTGGGATAATGACAGTGATTCCTGGGAAGAAGATGAAGAAGACTGGGATACTTCTGATGATTTTAATGGTAGGGTCAATGTAAATGGAGAGGAATTAAATATTCGAGTGAATGACGAAGGTGTAGAGATAAACGATCAAAAAGTGAGTCGGGTTAAAATTGACAGCAATGGGATTGAAATAAATAACTAATTATGAGCACGCTAATCAACCTAATCATAAGCTTATTTATGAGTGCACTGTTTGGTTCAGCAACAGAGGAATCAAAAACTGTCATTATCATGAATTACAAAAGCATCCTATAGAAATCTTTCAGGAGCTCGAAGCAAGGCAGCATATATTAGACTGCTAGACAATCAAAAAAAAAAGAGGTTGTCTAAAAAGTAAAATTAATGTCATTTTGAGCGAAGTCGAAAAATCTCAATTTACTTAAAATTGAATCATTAAGTTTTTCCAGATTCTTCATTTCATTCAAAATGACACTTTTTTAGACAGCTTCTTTTTATATTTGACAAAAATTAAAAAAACTATATGCTTAAAAAAATACCTTTTCTTTTACTTATTATCTTTTTCTCATGTAAAGCCCAGGATAAAGTAAAAGGAAGTAGAAATGTTAAAACCGAACAATATAACCTAACTTCTTTTAATGTAATGCAAATAAAAGGCGATTTTGAAGTGGGAATCCTCAAAGGAAACAGGCCCATGATTGAGATAGAGGCAGATGACAATGTTCATGATCTTATTCAAACTGAAGTTATTGATAATGTTCTTTTTATCAAACCTATCAAAGAGTTATCCCGTACCAAGAAACAGGAATTAAGAATCACTTTTTCTGACACTTTGAAGAATATCATAATCGCAGGGAATGTGGAACTTGAATCCCTTCAGGATCTTTATTTTGGAGATTTTCAACTGGAAACCCGTAAGGATTCTAAAGCTTTTATTACCCTTACTTCGAATAAATTCAACCTTATTCAAAGTGATGATTCTGAAGCCGAGTTGAATATTACCGCTTCAGAAGTGGAATTTCAGGTAAACCAGTCTTCAAAAGTGGAAGCCCTGGTAAACTCGCCAACTTTCAATGTAGATATTTATGAAAAAGCATCTGCCAGGATAGATGGGGAAATCCATAATTTTACCATAAGAGCTGATCAATCTTCAAAATTTGATGGCGAAAACCTAACTTCAAATATAGCAAATGTACTTGCCCAGGGAGATTCAGAAATCAGGGTAAATGTTGCAGATTCTTTAGAGATTAGAGCTTTAGGAACTTCTGAAGTTGATATATATAATAATCCCAAAATCGACCTTGTAGAATTCAGTGGTGAGGCCGTTATTGCTAAAAAAGAATTCAGCAAAGGACTATTTAAATAGAGTAATTCCTAAATTTTTCAAAAATAAATTCTAATACCCGGCTAATTAGCTAGTTTCACTCCAAATTAAATCAAATATTATGAAGTATTTATTTAAAAGTAGTTTATTGATATTAGCCCTTTCTGTAGGTTTCGTCTCTTGCAGAAATGAAGAGGATGATAAGGATAAGACCGAAGTGGAGCGAATGATGGAAGATCCTGATAATAAAGTTGAAGTAAAAGACGGCGGCGATAAGGTCAAAATTGAAACTCCTGAAGGCGATGAGATCAAGATCAAAAAGGATGACGGAGAATATAAAAAGAAAGTTGATAGAGCAGATGGAAGCGAATTAAAAGTAAAAATTGACGACGGCGAGGTTAAAGTGAAGACAGATAATTAAATATTTTATTTAATTCGTCAAGCTGACCATGTTTTAGCTTCTATAAAAGATTTTGAAATAAATTCAGGAAGACAATTTTTGAAGCTCTAAAAAAAATCCCGCTTTCCAGCGGGATTTTTTAATTATATGTAATTACGAACTAAACCGTCTCTGGTCTGGTTTGTGGTTTTTGAATATCTTCTTCAGTTTCAATTTCAGCAAGATATCTTTCTGCATCTAACGCAGCCATACATCCTGTACCAGCCGCAGTCACCGCCTGACGATAGATCTTATCCTGCACATCTCCCGATGCGAAAACTCCCGGAATATTGGTCCTAGTAGATTTAGCCTGAGTAATTATGTAACCTGTATCATCCATATCTAACCAATCTTTAAAAATATCGGTATTTGGTTTATGACCAATTGCGACAAAGAATCCGGTAATCGCTATCTCTTCCTTCTCCCCGGTCTGGTTATTCACCATTCTAAGGCCTTCTACAACCTGTTCTCCAAGGATCTCGTCAACTTCAGTATTATATCTAAGATCGATATTCTTGGTATTTTCAACTCTGTGCTGCATCGCTTTGGAAGCTTTCATATAATCTTTACGAACCAGCATAGTTACTTTATTACAAAT
>CAXGBX010000251.1:0-4009 GCA_964008195.1 uncultured Flavobacteriaceae bacterium | reverse complement strand
ATGCTCGACATTAATGTTAAAGGATTGCTCTATGTGAGTAAAGCGATCATTCCGGGAATGTTAGAAAGACAATCTGGGCATATCATTAATATTGGATCTACCGCAGGGAAAGAAGTTTATCCTAATGGCAACGTTTATTGTGCAAGTAAATATGCCGTAGATGCGATAAACCAGGGGATGAGAATAGACCTTAACGGTAATGGCATTCGTGTGGGAGCTGTTAACCCAGGACTTACTGAGACAGAATTCAGTGATGTAAGATTTAAAGGCGATGTAGATAAAGCTGAAAAAGTGTATCAGGGATTTAAGGCATTACAACCTGAAGATATCGCCGATATTATCCATTTTGTGGTTACCAGACCCTATCATGTCAATATTGCCGATCTTACCGTAATGCCAACCGCGCAGGCTTCGAGTACACAAATCTCTAAAAATTGACTATTTGTTATTCATATTATCTATTAAAAATGGCTCATTATCAAAACTTTGAAGAATTAGAAATATATAAATTATCAAGATCACAATGCGGTAAAATATGGACGCTAATAAATGAAACTAGTCTTTCCAAAGATTTTAAATTAAGAGATCAAATTAACGGTTCATCAGGTTCTGTCATGGATAATATTGCGGAAGGTTTTGGAAGAGGAGGAAATAAAGAATTTATTCAATTCTTAAGTTATGCAAGAGGATCTAATCATGAAACAAAAGCTCAGCTTCAAAGAGCCCTGGATAGGAATCACATTTCATTAAAGGAATATGAAGACTTAGCAGAAAAATCAGATATTTTAAATGACCAAATCTCAAAATTCATGAATTATTTAAAATCAAGCGAGAGAAAAGGTTCCAAGTTCGATTAATAAATAATAGAAATGATAAATAATTAATATTAGGAATGATCAACAAACGTCTTCTTATCAAAAACCTATTGGCTCACAATGATGAGAACAGTTTTTATGATAAAAAGCGACAGTTGAATATCAGTGAAAAAGAAGGTAAGGCCAAGTTCCTGAAACATATTTGTGCGCTGTCTAATTCAAACCCAGAGAACAATTCGTATATCGTTATTGGTGTGGAAGACGAGGATAGCAAGATTATTGGGATCGACTTTTTTGATGATAGCAAAATTCAAAACCTGATAAATGCGTATTTGAGCAATCCACCAATTATCTCTTATGAAAATATTCCTTTTCCGCACCTACCAGATCATTTGGTGGTAGGGCTGGTGACTATCCGGCCGAATAATGGAAAAATTTGTTCCTTCCGAAAAAATATCTGGAAGTATTATGGTGGCTCTGTTTTTCTAAGAGACGGCAGTATTAGTATGCCCAAGGTCTTTGATATTGAGATCAAAGATGTAAATTCACAGATAGTCGCATCTATTGAAAATCACTCACATAATAATCTTGAATATACTTTGGACGGGGTATTCGATTTTATGAAAAAAAGGCGTGACTTCAATCCGTCTTATAAGGTATTCAAAGAATATTTTGTAGTGTGCTGGGCTGGAAAAGAAAAAAAGATTAAGAATGAAAATTATTATTCCAGGGTTGATATTGAACTGATCAACGAACAGGTAAAACTTTTTTATTCAGATTTAGATGAAGTAAGCATCATTCAGGATAACAATCAATTTAAAATTACTGAATATGTACACCTGGGGCTTCACGACCAGTTCAAATATTATCCTCTGGAAGAAGTGATCATCAGTTTCAGGGATAACGGTAGTTATGATATAGAAAGTAAATTGTTATTTGAGCCTCCCCGTTTTGATAAGAAAACACTATATCATATTTATAATACCAACCAGGCTTTAATTAAAAAGCTGAAAAAAGGATATGAACTCAATTCAGAAGATAAAAAAGATCTGAAAAACATGCCTTCCACCTATTTAATATGTTATTTAAATAATTTTAGCGAGGCCTTAACCAAACTTGAAGAAGCCAGACCTTATCTTAAGGCAAATGATGAGGAAGCTTATCATTCTTATAAGGAGAGTATGCGAATTTTAAGGAAAGTGAAATACAATTAATATGTCAAGAAAATTAGTGATTGGAGATATACACGGCGGCCTGAAGGCACTTGTTCAGCTACTTGAAAAGATAGATCTAGCACCTAAAGATCAACTTATCTTTTTAGGTGATTATGTGGATGGCTGGAGTGATTCTGCAAACACGGTGACCTATCTTATAGAACTGGCAAAACAGAATTCCTGTATTTTTATAAGGGGAAATCATGATGATCTCGCTCACAAATGGTTGGAAACCGATGAAATGAACGAGAAATGGCTGGAGCATGGCGGTCAGTCCAGTATTGATGCCTACAGGAATTTTAGCGAAGAAGAAAAAAATGCACATATAAAATTCTTTAAAGAAATGGTCAGCTATTATAAAGACGATGACGATAAATTATATGTGCATGCAGGCTTTACCAATCTCCACGGTCCCGATTTTGAATATTATGATACTGGATTTTACTGGGATCGCACACTTTGGGAGATGGCGCTGGCTATGAAAGAAGATCTCAAACCAGAAGATGACTTCTATCCAAAAAGGCTTAATCATTTTAAGGAAATTTATATAGGGCATACCCCGGTAACCCGCATTGGAGAAAGCAAACCGGTGAATAAGGCAAATATCTGGAATGTAGATACTGGCGCAGCTTTTAAGGGAGCTGTCTCAGCAATAGATGTAGATACCAAGGAAATCTTTCAAAGTGATCCAGTTTATAAATTATATCCAGATGAACAGGGAAGAAATTAGGCTTTTTTTATTACCGCTTCTGTTTGCATATTCATATCTTTGATGTTCAATCCTTTTCATCCATCTAAAAGATGGAAATATTTTAAAGTTTTGAAAAACTGCATACTTATTGCAGTATGGATTTAAAAAGATTAGGCCCCAAGTTAATCGGCTTAAAATTATTCGAATAAAGATTAAAAAAATGGCATTAGACAATATACGTTTAGAAGTAATGCAAACGGTTGAGAAATCTGTACAGGGTTTTATTGATCAATACCTTATTCCAGTAGAAGAGATCTGGCAACCTACAGATATGCTGCCAAATCTCCAGGACGACAAAGGTTTCGAGGAAGTACACCAGATACGTGAGGAAGCTAAGGAATTAGGTTATGATTTCTGGGTAGTTTTAGTTGCAGATATGGTTACTGAAGAGGCGCTACCTACTTACGAATCATGGCTTATGGATATGGAAGGAGTTGAGCAGCATGGAGCAAAGCAAGGTGAAAGTAACGCCTGGGCGAAATGGGTAAGACACTGGACGGGTGAAGAAAATCGACATGGGGATACCCTGAATAAATATTTGTATCTCTCTGGAAGGGTAGATATGAAAGAAGTTGAAAAAACAACCCAACATCTTATTAATGATGGTTTTGATATTGGTACAGGTCGTGACCCATACAGAAACTTCGTTTATACAAGTTTCCAGGAATTGGCAACCAACATTTCCCATAAACGTGTGGGTCAGTTAGCTAAGAAGAAAGGAAATAAGATGCTTGGTAAAATGTGTAACATTATTGCCGGGGACGAGATGAGGCATTATATGGCTTATCGCGAGTTCGTGAAAACCATCTTTGAGCATGATCCAAGTGAAATGATGCTGGCCTACGTAGATATGATGAAGAAAAAGATCGTGATGCCTGCTCAGTTTATCAGAGAATCTGGACAGGGTATTGCAGAAGCTTTTGAAAACTTTTCTAATGCAGCGCAAAGACTTGGGGTGTACACTACTTACGATTATATAGACATCCTGAAAAAGCTTAATGGGTATTGGGAAATTGATAAAATGAGATCTCTTACCGATGAAGCTGAAAAAGCCAGGGATTATTTAATGGCGCTACCAGATAGAATGACAAGAATTGCAGACAGGATCGCTATCCCACAAGACCAGCATAAGTTCAAATGGGTGGAAGCTAACGGAATGGTTTAAATCTTAACCTATAAACTTAAACCCGCTCCAATTGTAGCGGGTTTTTTTTAACACCTAGCTAATT
>CAXGBX010000250.1:0-4028 GCA_964008195.1 uncultured Flavobacteriaceae bacterium | reverse complement strand
GCTCAGCCTGACATTGCAACTTTTTATTTAAATTAAGTATGTAATATCTACTGACCTCTAATTCTTTAAATAGCAATCTTATGAAATTTATAAATGCACGTGTTCATAGTATTATCGATTATTTGGTAGTTATATTCCTGTCTTTTGCGCCCAGCATTTTCGATTTACCGGAATTATCGACCACGTTCGCTTATATTTTAGCTGTAGTTCATCTTTTATTGACCATTCTCACCTATTTTAAATTTGGCGTGATTAAACTTATTTCCTTTCCATTACATGGAGTGATAGAGCTTCTTGTTTCCTTTGCGCTGGTAGGGCTGGCGTTTTACCTTGGAATTGAAGAGGGGACTTTGGCGAGAAATTTTTATCTTGGCTTTGCAATTGCAGTGTTTCTTACCTGGTTATTTACAGATTACAAATCAGCTTCAAGCTGATTTTAGTTTCGTTTTCTTGATACTCACCATATAAACTCCGATGAAAACAAGCGCAGCAGCTAATCCTTTTATCCATGTTAATTTATCTGCACCTACAGAAATTGCAAAGCTAATTGCAATCAAAGGTTGCAGATAAATAAATGCGCTAATCGTAGATGGAGATAGCTGCTTTAATGCATAAATATTCAGCAAATAGGTCATAAAAGTAGTACCCAGCACCACAAATCCCATTTTCCAGATGGCATCAAATGGAAGACTTTCCCATTCTACGGCCATAAATTCACTATAAGTCACGGGTAGGTTTATGAAAATTGCAATTAAAAAGAGCCATTTCATTAATGTGATCGCATGATATTTCTTAGTGAGCGGTTTCACCAGAATTAAATAGAGTCCGTAGGAAAAGGCGTTTACTATAAATAATACATTTCCCAACGGAATATTAGGTGCATTAAAATTTTCTCCGGAACTAAAAAGCACCAGTACCAGCGCGCCGGCCATCCCAATGATGATTCCAAGGGTCTTTAATAACGTAATTCGTTCTTTAATGAGAATGGAAGCAAGGATTAGCACCATCACCGGTGAAAGCGTAATAATTACAGAACTATTGATAGGTGTGGAGAGACTTAGACCTTTGAAAAAAAAGAGCATGTTGATCACCATTCCAAATATGGCACAACCCAGGATCCTGGGCCAGTCTGAAGTCGCAATCTTTTCTTTGGGCGCAAACAGGCTTACGATCCAGAAAAGAATGGCGGCACCGGTTACCCGCAATAAAATAAAGCCAAAAGGTTCAATATAAAGTGGCATCAAACCTTTGGCGATTGTATGATTTACGCCATAAATAGCACTTGCTGCAAATGCGGCCAGAATAGCCAGAAGTCGGTTTCTATCCATGAATAGATTCTTTGGCTTCGGCTACGGTTTTCTTGGAATTGCCTACAAAGATTTTGTCATTATTAATAATCACCGGTCTTTTTAGAAAGGTATAATGCTCCAGGATCAGGTTTTTAAACCGGCCTTCATCAAGATCTTCATTTTTCAGGTTCCTTTCCTGGTATAATTTTGCCCTTTTGCTGAACAGAGATTCATAATCGCCGGCCAATTGTTGCATTTCATCCAGCTGCTTCTCTGTAATTTCTTCGGTTTTGATGTCTTGTTTTATAAAAGATTCCGGGAGATTAATTTCATCAAGAATTCTCTTACAGGTGTCACAGGTAGATAAATAATATACTTTTTTCATAACCGGAAGTTTTATTACAAATAACGCAATTTTCAACCAAAGATATGGAACTATACTTAGCCTTTTGACGCGCTTTTTAGTTTCAGAAAAGATTCGATTTCAGATCTTGGATAGCTTAAGATCGTACTTCCTGTGGCATAAGGTGCGATTTCATAGGCGTTGTAGTGTAGGATTACTTTATCTTCAGTAAAACCTATATCCAGAGGTAACCGAAAATATCCTTTTTCAAAAAAGAACCCGGTGCTGTTAATATCTTTATCCATCGGGATATTATGCTTTTTTCTGAAATCTTTTTCAACATAATCTATAAAGTCTGAAGTGAATAATTCTTCAGACCTCAGTAGTTTCCCAGTTTCAGCATCAAAATTGAAATATCTCGTACTGCGATACCCGTGAGCTCCTCCCGTAAACATATCTGTATTAAATTTCATAGCGATCAATTGCTCATTTTCATACATAACTTTGCCGTTTATAGTAGCTTCCCAGGGGAGTTCATACTTCGGAAATTCTTCCGCAGTTTCTTTATAATTCTGAATAAAATTAGTAGCTAATTCTTCAGGGTTTTCTGGGATTTCATTTTCCTGATAATTGAGGGTTTGTGATAGAAATTGTTCAATTACGGCATTAATTTCCTCAGCCTGTGCCATCCCGTTTTCCGCTTCCGGAAAGATCAAACTTATAAATGTGCATTCTCCATGCTCCGGTTTACAGTTGTCCAGGCTTTTTTCAATAGTTTTTATAGAAAACTGGAGAGAGTCGTCAACCTCGTTTTCAGGTTCTTTATTCTCATCTTGACAAGCAAGTAGGAGAAGTGAAGATAGTAATGGGAATAAGAATTTTTTCAATGTATGTAGGTGTTAAATAACATGATAAAGGTAAAGGCAATTTTGTGATTGCCCAACGTGCTCACTACATTTGTTTTTCAATTTTTTCATAGAGAATTCTATCGGGATTTTTTACGAAAAATGTTTATTTTCAAATATGAAATTCAATACAAAGGCTATACATGGAGGTCAGGAAAATACAGATCCTGCATACAATTCAGTAATGCCTCCAATTTATCAAACCACCACGTACTCGCAAAGTACGCCTGGAGGGCATAAGGGGTTTGAATATTCCAGAAGTGGGAATCCTACCAGGGCAATGTTGGAAAAATCACTGGCCAGTCTGGAAAATGGAAATTTCGGACTTGCTTTCGGGTCTGGTCTCGCCGCTATAGATGCAATCTTGAAACTTTTTAAGCCGGGGGATGAAATTATTTCCACAAATGATCTTTATGGTGGATCATACAGACTTTTTACCCGCATTTTTGAGAATCTTGGTATCAAGTTTCATTTCGTTGGGATGCAGGAGCCAGATGCTATTAAAAAATATATAAATAAGAATACAAAGCTTCTTTGGGTAGAAACGCCAACCAATCCTATGATGAATATTATAGATATTGAAGCGGTTTCTGAAATTGCCAGGAAAAATGACCTCCTACTGGCGGTGGATAATACTTTTGCGACGCCTTACCTTCAGCAACCATTAGATCTGGGCGCCGATATTGTAATGCACAGTGCTACAAAATACCTGGGAGGACATAGCGATGTGGTGATGGGCGGTTTAGTGATTAGAGATAAAGAACTTGCCGAAAAACTTTATTTTATTCAGAATGCAAGTGGTGCCATTTGTGGTCCTCAGGATAGTTTTCTGGTCTTACGTGGAATAAAAACACTGCATTTAAGGATGCAACGCCATTGTGAAAATGCTGAGGCAATAGCAAAATTCCTTAGATCAAACCCTAAAGTTGATAAGGTTTACTGGCCAGGATTTGAAGATCATCCAAACCATGCGATTGCAAGGAAGCAAATGACTGGTTTTGGAGGAATGATCTCTTTTACTACTAAAGAAAATACCCTGAAAAGCGCCACCAGAATTGTTGAAAATCTCAAGGTATTCACGCTGGCAGAATCACTTGGCGGAGTTGAATCGCTGGCAGGACACCCGGCGAGTATGACGCACGCTTCCATACCAAAAAGCGAGAGGGAAAAAACCGGTGTAGTAGATTCGCTTATTAGGTTGAGCGTGGGAATAGAAGATGAATCAGATCTCGTAGCCGATCTAAAGCAAGCTATTGGTTAACTCATTAAAAAGTCTGGTTAAGGAGACTCCCTAAAAGTTGCCGATTGGTGACATTGGGAAGGACAACAAGGAAAATCCTTAAGGTTTATTGTAATCAACGCTAGATTGCTTTGACCTTTCAAAGGCTTGCCATGACCGAAAGAATAAAAGTGAAAAATCTGCGAAATTCAGCGCTTTCAACGGGATGAAATAAGGTGAAATTAATCCCGCAAAGTGTCGCAGAAACTATC
>CAXGBX010000249.1:0-4063 GCA_964008195.1 uncultured Flavobacteriaceae bacterium | reverse complement strand
ACATTGTTTTACCTCATCAATATATTGCAGACTTTGTGATCTACGGCAAAATAATTCTGGAAATCAAATCGGTTGCCGCCTTGAATGACCGCCATGTAGCACAATGTCTTAATTATCTCAAAGTTTCGGGTAATAAATTGGCAATATTGGCTAATTTTGAACCGGATAGATTAATGCACCAAAGAATAGTTCTGTAAAAATATTAGTGCATTTGTGGCAAATAAATTAATTATGGCAGAAAAAATTAAAAATAATGGAGGTAGCTTCAACACCGGATTTGTGTTCGGAAAAAAGAATTACACCTTCATGTTTATTGGCATCGCTGTGATAGCCCTGGGGTTTATTTTGATGTCTGGTGGTGGTAGTGATGACCCAAATGAATTTAATGACGCTATCTATAATTTTCAAAGAATTCGACTGGCACCAGCCTTGGTGCTGATTGGCTTTGCCATTGAGGTATATGCCATATTATTGAATCCCAATAAAAAATAAACAGTTTGGACGTATTAGACGCCGTGATCCTTGGCATCATCCAGGGACTTACCGAATTTTTACCCGTTTCTTCCAGTGGACATTTAGAGCTTGGAAAAGCTATTCTTGGCGACACCAGTCTTCCTGAAGAATCTTTGTTGTTTACGGTGGTGCTACATTTTGCAACTGCCCTAAGCACATTGGTGGTTTTTAGAAAAGATGTTTTTGAGATCATTGGTGGTCTTTTAAGTTTCAAATGGAACGAGGAAACTCAATTCTCATTAAAGATCATAGTTTCCATGATCCCGGCAGTAATTGTTGGTCTTTTGTTTGAAGAACAACTGGAAGCTTTATTCGGCGGAAATATTTTATTCGTTGGATTCATGCTTTTAATAACCGCACTTCTTCTGTGGCTGGCAGATAAAGCCAAAGACACTGGTAAAAAAGTAAGCTATAGAAATGCATTTGTGATTGGTGTTGCTCAGGCCATCGCCATGTTACCCGGAATTTCCCGCAGTGGTGCCACTATTTCCACTTCGGTCCTGCTAGGGAATGATAAAACCAAAGCGGCGAGATTTTCATTCTTAATGGTGGTCCCCTTGATATTTGGAAAGATCGCTAAAGATCTTATGAGCGGTGAATTAATGGCAAGTTCTACCAATTTTTCTATTCTGGCAACAGGTTTTATAGCTGCTTTCCTTGCCGGACTTGTAGCCTGCACTTGGATGATCTCCCTGGTCAGGAAGAGTAAACTTTCATGGTTTGCTATCTATTGTTTTGTAGTGGGACTCGCAGCTATTATTTTTGCATATGCTTAATAAGGAAATCACTCCCGAAGAATTTAAAGCAGGACAGGTACTACTTTTTGACAAACCATTGAACTGGACCTCTTTTCAGGTAGTGAACAAAGTAAGATGGTTAATTCGAAAAAGTTGCAATATCAAGAAGATTAAGGTAGGGCATGCCGGAACATTAGATCCGCTGGCGACCGGATTATTGATCATTTGCACCGGGAAATTTACCAAAACCATTCCTGAACTTCAGGGGCAGATAAAGGAATACACAGGTACTTTTACCATAGGAGCCACTACTCCATCATTTGACCTGGAGACCGAAATTGACGAAAAATTCCCCACAGATCATATTACGGAAGAATTACTAAAAGAAACCACTAAAAAATTTATTGGTGAAATTGAGCAAACTCCGCCTGTCTTCTCCGCTTTAAAGAAAGACGGGAAAAGACTCTATGAATATGCCAGGGAAGGCAAGGAAGTTGAAGTAAAATCAAGAAAGGTAGAAATATCAGAATTTGATATCGATTCTAAAGATTTCCCAAAAATTACTTTCAGAGTAGTTTGCAGTAAGGGGACTTATATCAGGAGTCTCGCTCATGAATTTGGGCAGGCTTTGAATAGCGGGGCACATCTTTCAGAATTAAGAAGGACTGCTATTGGTGACTATTCCGTAGAAAATGCTATGAGTATCGAATCTTTCGAAAAATTGCTACCTTCACAAGAATAATTAAGTTTATTGACGCTTAACTGAATATGGAGTCTTTCGAGAAATTTTTCGACAAGCATAAAGCCCTGATCATCACATCGCTTTTATTTGCGGTACTAATGTTAGCGCTTTATAATTTCAATTTAGCCAATAGCAATCAGAAAACAGCGGAGATGCTGGTAGATCTTGAACAATTTCAGGTAGAAGAAAAAAAAGAACCGGAACTGGAGAAGCAAGAGAAAACTCCGGAAAGAAATAAAACGAACATTCAAACTCATCAAGCCTACAATCAGGATAAAGAAACCCGTGACGCCGACTTTAAGAATCAGCTGAATGAAATCTTTGAAAAGAACAGTGCTGAGCAGGAACAGGCTGAAAATGAGAACACCGAAGGTTCTAACGGCAATTATTCAGTAAACAGAAAAAATTCTGAGGATCAGAAAGAACGTTCAGACGGTGATAATTCTACTGAAGAAGCTTCTCAGAAATCAGCCGCTTACGACTACAGCTCCATTTCGTTTTCTTTGAAAGGAAGGCGTGCTGTGAAAATTCCAAATCCCGTATATACCTGTGATACTGCCGGAAAAGTAGTGATCAACATTACGGTTGATACCAATGGCTATGTTATAGATTCGGCGGTGAACAAGGGAAGTTCCACCTCCACCAACGAGTGCCTTATAGATCGTGCTTTAGAATATTCAGCAGGAGCGAGATTTAGCAAACTGGCGGGAAGAAATTCTCAACCTGGAACCATCACTTTTCATTTTAGATCTTAAAAATTATGGCAGAAATCAAACGTTGCGGCTGGTGTGAAGGAGATCCACTTTATGAAGCATATCACGATCATGAATGGGGTGTTCCGGTTTTAGATGATGAGACTTTATTCGAATTCCTCACTTTAGAAACATTTCAGGCAGGTTTAAGCTGGATCACTGTACTACGCAAAAGAAACAATTTTCGAGAAGCTTTTGATCATTTCGATTATAAAAAGATCGCTCAGTATAAAGATGCGAAAGTCACAGAATTGATGCAAAATGCTGGAATTATTAGAAACCAGATGAAGATAAGAGCTGCGGTGACCAATGCCCGTGAATTCATGAAAATTCAGGATGAATTTGGCAGTTTTAGCAATTACATCTGGGGATTTGTTGAAGGAAAACCGATTCAGAACGAGATTGAAGATTATAAAAAAGCACCTGCAACTACAGAGCTTAGTGACCAACTAAGTAAGGACCTTAAGAAAAGAGGTTTCAAATTCGTGGGTTCAACCGTGATCTATGCGCACATGCAGGCAACAGGAATGGTGAACGATCATCAAACAGATTGTTTCAGATACAAGGAGGTTAAAAAACTGGGTGAAAAAATGTCTATCTAAGATATTCTAAAAATTTATCTCTCGGTATCTCTTCTGCTCCAAGACTTTCTAAATGACTGGTATAGATCTGGCAATCTATAAGCTCCACTCCTTCTTTTTCAAGTTTCTGAACCAGTTTGATAAATCCAAATTTGGAAGCATTACTGGCTTTAGAAAACATGCTTTCACCACAAAAGGCCTTTTTATCTCTGAGATAAATACCATACAGTCCCCCAACAAGCTCAGATTCATCCCATACTTCTGTTGAAAAAGCAATTCCTTCGTGATGTAACTTCAGGTAATTCTCTTTGATCTCCCGGGTAATCCAGGTGCCATTCTGGCCTTTTCTATTCACTTTCCCGCAGGCTTCTATAACTTTTTCAAACTCCTGATTGAAAGTCACCTGAAATTTATCCTGGTTCAGGTATGGCCGCATACTTTTAGAAATTTTCAGATTTTCGGGAAAAAGTACCATTCTGGGATCTGGGGACCACCATAGCACCGGCTGACCTTCGTTATACCACGGAAAAATACCCTTATAATAAGCTTCTATCAGCCTTTCAGGACTAAGATCGCGGCTAACTGCCAGCAGGCCATCTTCGTCAGCGAAACTAACGGGTGGGAGTTTTTCATGTGGACCTACAAAGTACAATTGTTCTAATTTTAAAGTCTGAAAATAAAAAAGTCCGGTGAGATTTCTAACCGGACTTTGATTTTTATAACGTTACCCTGAACTTG
>CAXGBX010000248.1:0-4079 GCA_964008195.1 uncultured Flavobacteriaceae bacterium | reverse complement strand
GGACCTTGCTTATCTGGAAAAGCTATTAAGTAATCTTGTGGCTATTAGAAAGACTATTAATCGTTTGTAAAGATTTTCACAAATTAAAGAACGCTTAGATAAAGAGGATTTTTAGCTTCCGTCCCCGAAAATGCAAAAAAACCTGACCAATATTTAGGCAGGAATATATTTTCCCGGGAATCTATAAAATCATTTCACAGAGCTACCTATCTGGCTAATAATACCGGTAAAATAACCGCTGTGAATGTTTACAATGTGCCTATTCAATTTATTTCCTATCTTGATAAAAAGGATATGTTCACAAAATTAGAGAAGCATACCCGGGAAAAATTTGAGAAATTTCTATACTGGAATAAAATTACCGATTGTGAAATGAAAATAATTCGTGGAAGGGAAACCAGTATTGCTGAAAAACTCGCTACTGAATCTGCACATGTACATGCAGATATGGTGATAAACGCAGATAAAGGCAGAAATGTTTTTTCATCGCTATTGGTGGGAAGTGTTACCGATGAATTTTTTAGCCGAAGCCTTAAAATTCCGCTTTGGATTAGCAAATAGTATTTCACTTTCAAAAACATATTCTTTACAGGCCAGCGTTTCCGGGCCTATAAACCAACCAATGATCTATCTTTTTTACCTCATTTCTGTAAATAATTAAGTTTTTACGCTCAAAATATTTAAACTATTGTTAATCAAATAATTATTGAATAACATATCCTGTATCTTAAGGCAAACTAACTTAATCAAATTTAATTATGAGAAATGAATTAGAGAATATCGCTGACAGGATTAGTGATTTTCTACCGGACCTTCTGGGTGCACTTTTAGTATTGCTTATTGGATGGCTAATCGCCAAAGGGATCAAAGCCGTAATCGTTAGACTCTTAAAAAAGACCCGTTGGGACGAAAAGGTGTTTGGAAAGGGCAAGATAGAAGATACCAATGTCTTTCTAGCTAATATTGTATACTACGTGATCATGATCATAGTGATCCTTATTGTGCTGGAGATCCTGGGAGTAGATCAGGTATTAACGCCTCTGGAAAACATGGTAAGTGAGTTTCTTGGCTTTATACCTAATCTGGTTGCTGCTATTTTAATTGGTTTTATAGGTTATATTTTGGCCAAATTTGTATCGAACCTAATAAACATTGGCGGTACTTTTTTAGATAATATGGTAGATAAAACTGGATTTAAGGATACAGGTAAACTGATAAACATCCTTAAAAAAATTGTTTTTATCGTCATATTTATTCCCTTTCTTATCCAGGCATTTAATGCCTTGCAACTGGAAGCTATTTCTGGTCCGGCCAACGATATTCTGGCAGATTTCACAGCCTTAATTGGGGAGATTATCATTGCGGGAATCATTCTGGCCATCTTTATCTGGGGTGGAAAATATCTGGCTAATTTCCTTGAAGACTTATTTAAAAGTATGGGACTGGATAGAGCTGCTGAAAAAATTCAGATTCATAATATGATTGGAGCGAATCAATCGCTTTCAAAAATCGTAGCCAATTTAATTTATTTCTTCCTGGTATTCTTCGGAATTATCACTGCCGTGGATATTCTGGGACTTACCCAACTTTCAGAAACGCTGGATGAAATACTTGAAGTTACGGGACAGATAATCTTTGGTTTGATCATTCTTGCCGTAGGTAATTATATCTCACTACTTATCTATAATACGATGAGTAAAACCAGAAATAACAATTTTATCGCAAGCGTAGTAAGATGGGCGTCATTAGCACTGTTTCTTGCGATTGCTTTAAGAACGATGGGAATTGCGAATGAAATAGTTGAACTGGCCTTTGGTCTAATTCTGGGAGCTATTGCGGTTGCAGTTGCCCTTAGTTATGGTCTTGGAGGACGAGACGCAGCAGGTGAACACTTTAAAGAGATCATCCAGAAATTCAAGGATGATAAATCTGTAAAAAATCCTGAGTCTAATACAGGTTCTATGCGGAATCCTTCAAATCCACGAAGGGATATCAACGATCCGGCAAATCCGAACAATCCGGATAAACCAAAGGATCCAAACGATCCTAGACTGGATCTATAAAAAAGCAAAAGCCTCGCAATTAGGGGGGCTTTCTTTATTTAATTAAAATAATTAACTCTATAAACGTTTATCCGTTTTTTCCACCCAATTCATAATCAAATGTCACATCGAGCGCAGCCGAGATGGTTTTACTAAGAATGCTCCAGCTGAAAAAATCTTATTTAGAAACTTTTTTATTTACTGTTAAGGTGACGTGGAATTGTATTCTATAATTTTACAACCACCAACACCGGCAAATGATCTGAAGGATATTTAAGATTTCTGGAGTCGCTTAAAACAGCGTATTTTTTTACTTCTACTTCTTCATTCACGAAAATATAATCTATACGACGAGTAACCGGTTCCATAAAATGATATCCATTAAAGGTTCCGGAAGGCCCAAAAGTAAATTCAGCTTCTTCTTTTGAATCTTTTAAATGATCCAGAATGATCTGAATTCCTTCTTTATCCGGTTCCAGGTTAAAATCACCCATCAGTAAGACTGGTAATTTATTTATATTCAGGTTTTTAATCTTTTCAATGATAAGCCTGGAGCTTTCCAAACGTGCCTTCTCCCCCACATGATCAAAATGAGTATTAAAAACATAGAATTTTTCTCCTGTTTCTTTTTTCAGAAACAACGCATAGGTACAAATCCTGTTATAAGCTGCATCCCAGCCTTTGCTTATTGTATCAGGAGTTTCTGAAAGCCAAAAGGTATCAGATTCCAGCACGTCGAATTTTTCATTTTCATAAAGGATCGCGCTAAATTCACCATTATTATCCCCATCCCTGCCTTCTCCAATAAACTTATAATTTTCAATATTTTTAGTGAAATGATCCAGTTGTGATTTCACCGCTTCCTGCACTCCCAATATATCGGGTTCATAAAATTGAATCTGATCTGTGATCCAGTCCTTACGATGAGACCAGCTATTTTCACCATCATTTTCATTAGCGTATTTAATGTTATACGCCATAAGTTCTATTTCCTGGCTATTTGCTCCCATGTGCAACAACATAAGGCTAAAAAACAAAAGAAGGTTTCTCATTGAATTCAATTTTTTATAAAGTTCGGAAACAATTTAAGAATGACGACATTATTCATTTTAAGATACAGACAAACAGAATTTTCATAAAGTCCAGAATAATTAATAGAAACTAAACTCTTTTCAATTTTCTTTAAATTTTTGACCAAGAATTAATTTATTTTTATTTTACTTTGTTTTTCAAAGTACTTTAAAATGGAAAACGAAAAGTATCTTCAGGATCTTAGCGAGATCAAAAATATGATGAACCGCTCTTCCCGGTTTATATCCTTAAGCGGACTCTCGGGTATCTTCGCCGGCATCTACGCGATTATAGGCGCAGTGATCGCAAAACTTATCCTTGCACAAAATGATTCGGTTTATACAACTTATGATTCGGTTGCAGCAAACGTAGAGAAGCCAGATTTGATCGTCCAGTTAGTACTCATAGCGATCGCTGTACTTGTTCTTGCTATTGGGACCGCTGTTTTTCTTACCACGCGAAAAGCGAGAAATAATAACCAGAAAATATGGGATAACACGAGTAGAAGATTATTGATCAATTTCTTTGGCCCTCTTTTTGCCGGAGGTATATTTTGTCTGGTGCTTTTACAATACGGGCTCATCGGTCTTATTGCGCCGGCTATGCTTATTTTTTACGGTCTGGCACTAATTCACGCTAGTAAATATACCTTCGGCGATCTGAAAGGCCTGGGCTACGCAAATTTGACCCTCGGTCTTATTGCCACTCAGTTTGTAGGCTACGGATTATATTTCTGGGCGGTTGGATTTGGGATCTTTCATATTATTTACGGTATCTGGATGTATAATAAATATGACCGAAAGAGCGCTTAAATTCAAAATTGTGCAAAACCAACGATTATTCAAGGGAAGCAGAGAGGTATAGTAGTATTTTGCATGATTTCTGAAACAAAACAGAATTTTGAATTTTACCTCACCCGAAACTGGGAAAACCCAGTTCCGACCTCTCCAAAGGAGAGGTAAAATG
>CAXGBX010000247.1:0-4124 GCA_964008195.1 uncultured Flavobacteriaceae bacterium | reverse complement strand
TTTCACGTGCAAGACGTGTACAGCGTTTCCTTTCTCAGCCATTCCACGTAGCAGAACAGTTTACAGGTCTAAAAGGAACGCTTGTGGATATCAAGGATACTATCAAAGGTTTCAACATGATCATGGATGGAGAGCTGGATAAATACCCTGAAGCTGCCTTCAACCTTAAAGGAACTATTGAAGAAGCGATCGAAGCCGGAGACAAAATGCTTGCCGAAAATTAGTAGGCAGTCTTCAGTAACAGTTGGTAGTAAAAAGCCATAAAATTGTTTACTGATAATTGATAACTGATAATTGAAGATATGTATTTAGAGATAGTAACTCCCGAAGCTGTAGTATTTAGAGCAGAAGTAGATGCGGTAAAAGTACCTGGGCACGATGGTGAATTTCAAATGTTGAATAATCACGCTCCTATTGTTTCTACTTTGTCTGAAGGTGAAGTAAAGATCAATCTTACTGCCGGAAGTGGAAATGAGGTGAAAAGAAAGGATCAGTCTGGATTTAGAACTGAAACTTCAGAACCAAATGTGGTTTATTACACGATAAAAGGAGGAGTTCTTGAAATGAAAGATAATAAAGCGATCGTTTTAGCAGATTAACTTTCAGAACACATAATTATAATAAAAAAGGCTTTTCAAACGAAAGGCCTTTTTTTTATATAAATTTCAAGAAGCTGTCTCAAAAGCTAAAAACACGTCATCCTGAATTCATTTCAGGATCTCAACAAGTTGACAATCAATAACAGTTAGAAGCTGAAACAAGTTCAGCTTGACGAAAAAAACATTTTGAGACAGCTTCATTTTCGATGATACTATTCCAAATCAATCGCAAGTTGACATTAAAATTTCCCTGCCGTTCTTTTCTACCATTTCAAAGCCATTTTCGAGCATCGGTTTTAAACTCTTTCTTCCGGTAAAGTGCCATAGCATGTGTCCGTAGGTACACTGGTCAATTCTTCCCTCTTCCAGTTCATTTTTCATGAGTATTTTCAAATCCTTCCAGAACTTTTCCGGAGCGTGAACAAAAATTATAGCCGGGCTGAATTCAGGATCTATAAATTCATCTTTATAATATTTTCTGATCCTTTTAATATTCGGAAATCCATACTTTCTGGTAATCTCTATCAATCGTTCAGTATGTATGGCATCTTTAGGATTTATGTAGTCTTTCCATATAGTCCTGGCTAAACTATCAGATTTAAATCTTCGTTTTGAAATCTCTTTGTGCCGAAGGCTGTCCGGTAATTTCTCAATGCTATCTGTTACTCCTTTATCGAATGTCTTAAAAATTATATATTCTCTTAATGTCTGGTCGTAACCATACATAAACTCCATTTCCTCAACGAGGGCTATTATATCTTTTTTTAAGAGAAGATCTTTTTCAGATTGAGCATTGCTTAGGCTGGTAAACAGAATAAAGAAAATTAAAATTCTGAACTTCATTATTGACTTGTTTTGAGTTAAATCTTAAAACGAATGGGTTTTTTGTGTAAATTTTAAACCTCACAGGTTTTCAAAACCTGTGAGGTTTAGTTTTAATTATTTCGCTTCAAGCCAGTTTTTTCTATTTTTCAGTGCTTTCTTTGAAGCATTTTCATCCAGACTGATAATGTAAGCAGGACTTTCTCCCAATTGCACTTCTGTTATTTTCTTTTCGCCGAACCTTTCAAAACTAACTTTTATCTTTTTGTTTTCGGAATTTTGAATGATTTCATCCATTTCTTTTGTGGTTTTCACTTCGGTGCCGTTAAGGTTTAAAATAACATCTCCCGCAGTTAATCCGGCTTCGTAGGTCGGGCTGCCCTTAAAAGTATTTCTGGTAATTTCCAGGCCGGAATCTGTCTCTTTCACTGAAGCTCCAAAATAATTTTCTTTTTTCTGCTCAAGCTTTATGCCTACACTTTCAAATAATTCCTGATAATCTGGCATTTTACTTTGATAGATATAATTGCTGAAAAAATTATCGGAAAACTCGGCACCGGCATAATTTGCCAGTGTCTTTTCAATATCCTCAACTTTGTAGGTAACTTCGCTTTTTCCGTGGTTTTTCCACATCAGTTTCATAAAATCGTCCAGATTAAGATCTTTTTGTCTCAGGGACAAATCCAAAGCAAGTCCTAAAACACTTCCGTAGGAATAATAAGAAATAAAAGTATTTTCCCGGTTTGTGGGGTCTACAGATGTGGCCGCATCTACAAAAGGAGCCTGATAGCTCATTTCAATGGGATTGAAATATTCAAGTGCGGGAGAATTCCAAACGTAGTTAAAAGTACCTGTAAGCCCTTCAACGTACTTTTTAGGTGTAATCACATTTGCCCTGCAAAGCATCAAGCCGGTGTAATAGCTGGTAAAACCTTCGGCAAACCAAAGGGAACCGGTCATATTTGCTTCAGAAAAATCAAAAGGTTCCAGTTCTGCAGGTCTTATGCGCTCTACATTCCAGGCATGAAAAAATTCATGGGCAACAGTTCCAATATTTCCTTTCATTCCGCCTTCGCCAAGACTTTCTTTATCGGTTAAAATAGTGCTGTTCCTATGCTCCATCCCATCCCCGGAAACATTAGGCATATAACACGCCAGAAATGTATATTTATTATAGTCGAAATCTGGTAACTCCTTGTAAACAGCTTTTTCTTGCTTTACGATTCTTTCTACCTGATCAAAATATTCTGAAAATTCTTCTTTTGTGCCTTTGTGATGTAAAGCAAACTGAATTTCCTGTCCGTCGAGATTAAAAGATTTCATATTAAAATCACTAATTTCTGTGGGGCTGTCCATAAAATAATATAGATCCGGTGCCGTATAGGTAGTTTCAGATTTCTGCTTTAGTTGCGTAGCAATCTTCCAGTTTAGATCTTCCCGAACATCAAAATTTACTTCGATTGGTCTATGCTGAAATGCTTCCGCATACATGAAAGTCGCCGGAATATTTAAATGCGCATGAGTTTCATCTATCTGGGAGTAGGTGCCATCTCCACGATTTGCGAATAAGATATATTCGATATTTACCGTCCCGTCGTGACCACTAACGTTCCAGGAATATGGATCATTTCTTTCAATTTCGAGTTCTTTTCCCTGGCTATTTGTTGCCTTAAATCCGTAGACATTTTTTACAAATTCATGAAGTGCATAGCGCCCGGGGGAAGTTCTGCTCATTCGTATGCTGAGTTCACTGGTTTTCACCTCTGGAAAGCTAATCTTGATTTTCGCTTCATGATGAATAGCATTTTCGAAAGAAATATGATAGGTATTTGTCTGGGCATTTCCTATAAAATTGAGGAAAAGGAAAGCTAAAAGAATCGTGCGCATAGTATTTTTAAGATTTGCTCTAAAATAGAAAATTTATGGAATTGATAAAGGCTGAAAACTAAGAAGCCTGATATTCTAAAATATCGCCCGGCTGGCATTCAAGTGCCTCGCAAATCGCTTCCAGGGTAGAAAATCTAACCGCTTTCGCTTTTCCGGTTTTTAGAATGGAAAGATTGGCCGTGGTGATGCCAATAATTTCAGCAAGCTCATTGCTTTTCATATCACGTTCTTCAAGGATTTTATCAAGATTTATGATAATTGCCATAATTAAACGGTTAATTCGTTTTCTTCTTTAAGCATTTTTGCTTTTTGAAAAACTTTTGAAAGTACTATAAAGAATGCTCCAAGGGCTATAAAAAGCCAAAATCCGGAAACCTCAAATTTAAATTCGATTCGGGATTTGAAAATCATTTTCAGTATAAATTCAGCTAAACTTTGCAATATGGTAAGCCAGATAATTAACTGGCCTACAAGATTGAAACCTGCTATTTGATATTTTGTAAATAAACTACCTTTCTCAAAGCTATGTACTATTTTCAGCATTAATAGCACAATCAAACTGATGGCTATATACAATCCAAAGCTAAATAAGAAGAGAGAAATGGCTGCGGTTTTGTTTTCAATAGGGAATAAAAAGCTAAGATTGCTTTGATCGAATTTAAACTCCCCGAAAAAACCAATATACATCGATATACCTAAAGATCCTAAGGCAGTTAATAGCGAAATCGTTAAAGAAACATACAATAAACCTTTTAAAATTTCGAGAGTGCCTGATTTCATATAATTATTGTTTAACGATAACAAATATATATAAAT
>CAXGBX010000246.1:0-4131 GCA_964008195.1 uncultured Flavobacteriaceae bacterium | reverse complement strand
CCATGACATTCCGCTGAACTTTACATCTTTAATCGTGTCACCCAGAATTTCCTGATTTTCGGCGTTCATCACGATTATTTTTCTCCAGTCGCTTCCACCTTCAGAAATAGCATAAGCGAATTTTTTACCATCTTTTGAAAAACTCAAACCACCCAGAGAGGTAGTTCCGTCTTTACTGAATTTATTAGGATCCAGGAAAATTTCAGCTTCACCATCTTCTCCTTTTTTGCGATACATGACACTCTGATTCTGTAAACCATCGTTCTTGAAGAAGTAGATATAATCACCTTCTGTAAACGGGGCACTCAGTTTTTCGTAATCCCAGAGTTTGGTCAACCTTTCTTTTAACTTGTTTCGATAAGGGATATTTTCAAGGTAATTAAATGTTACTTTGTTTTGAGCTTCCACCCAATTTTCAGTCTCTTCACTACGATCGTCCTCGAGCCAGCGATAAGGATCTTTTACTTCAGTCCCAAAGTAATCAGTTACAGTATCAACTTTTTTGGTTTCAGGATAATTCAAAGCGGTAGTTTCATTTTTTTTATTGTCATCATTACAGGAAGCTAATAATCCTGCAGCAAGGACCACGGTAAGGATTTTTTTCATGTTTTAGGTTTCAATAATGTATAAAATTAGTATAAAAATAGCCTGAAAATATGTTTTTTTCAGACCTTTAAGATATTCATTTATTTAAACATTTATACCAACCCGTTTTTTACAAGATATTCAGCAATCTGTACTGCATTGGTCGCCGCTCCTTTTCTCAAATTATCAGCAACAATCCACATATTTAAAGTGTTTGGCTGGGAATAATCCCTTCTGATTCTTCCCACAAAAACATCGTCTTTTCCTTCTGCATAGATAGGCATTGGGTAAGTATTTACCGCTGGATTATCCTGAACGGTGATCCCTGGAAAATCACTAAGGATTTTTCTAATATCAGCCTCCTCAAAATCTTTTTTGAACTCGATATTTACAGATTCTGAATGTCCCCCCACTACAGGAATTCTAATCGCTGTCGCAGTTACGTTAACTGAATCGTCTCCAAGAATTTTCTTGGTTTCATTGCTCAATTTCATCTCTTCCTTAGTATAGCCGTTCTCCTGAAAAACATCACAATGTGGTAACGCATTTCTATGGATTGGGTAAGGATACGCCATTTCTCCTTTTTCGCCGGAATATTCATTTTCCAGTTGCTGTACTGCTTTTACTCCGGTTCCTGTAATAGACTGATATGTAGAAACTACCACACGCTTAATTCCATAAGTATCATGTAATGGTTTTAAAGCCATTAATAACTGAATTGTAGAACAGTTTGGATTCGCAATAATCTTATCTGCTTTCGAAAGAAGATTTGCATTGATCTCTGGAATTACCAGTTTATTTTCTGGATTCATTCTCCAGGCTGAAGAATTATCTATTACTGTTGTACCAGCTTTTACAAATTTTGGAGCCCATTCCAGGGAAGTATCTCCTCCTGCTGAAAAAATAGCCATTTCCGGTTTCATGGCAACAGCTGTTTCTAAACTCACAATTTCGTATTCCTTTTTTCCGAAGTTCACCTTCTTACCTACAGATTTTTCTGAGGCAACAGGAATTAATTCAGTTAACGGGAAATTTCTTTCCTCAAGGACTTTCAGCATTACGCTTCCTACCATTCCGGTGGCTCCAACAACAGCTACTTTCATTTTTCAGGTGCTTTATTAAAATTTGATTGCAAAGGTATTAGTTGCGCTTAAACCTAATGTGTTTAGAACTAAAAAATTGCATTAGATATAAAAATTTGTACGCATTTGTACAATTTGTTAAAAAAAGACCCCGATTCTAATCGGGGTTTAATATTAAATGAATAGTGTAGCGGTAGGCGTACATCTTTATGAATTTTGCTTTTTAAGCTCGTCTCTTATTTCTAAGAGTATCTGCTCTTGTGTAGGGCCTTTTGGTGCATCAGCTCCTTCCACATCCTCTTTTTGCTTTGTTTTTTCATAAGCTCTTAATACCAGAAATATAAAAAGACCAATAATGATAAAGTAAATAATCGCCTGAATCAAATTTCCGTAGGTCAATACAGCAGCTTCAGCCTCTTTTGCGGTTTCCAGACTAGCATACTGCCTGCCATCAAGAGCTATGAATTTTTGCGAAAAATCTATCCCACCGGTAATAATCCCGATAATAGGCATGATTATATCGTCTACTACAGAAGATACAATCTTATTAAATGCTGCCCCAATTACCACCGCTGTTGCCAGCATGATAATGTCTTTTTTGAAAAGGAATGTTTTGAAATCTGCGAAAAAGCCCATAAAAAAAATGATTAGATGTTAGTCTGGGCTAATTTATACAAAAAAATCAATTCTTATTCAGAAATGATCTTCCGGGTAACCCTGCGTTGAATTCCTGTAATAAGTTCGTAGGAAATAGTTCCTCCGGCTTCTGCAAAATCTACGGGATGTTGAGGTCCGCCAAAAATGATCACTTCATCACCTTCTTCGCAGTCTATCCCGGTAACATCTATCATGATAATATCCATACACACGTTGCCAACAATTGGAGCAAATTTTCCATTTACGAATACTCCGGCTTTTTGTTTTCCATAAATACGGTTAATACCATCTGCATGTCCAATAGGAAGTGTGGCTATTTTTGAAGTTTTTTCGATTTTATGAGTACGATTATAACCCACAGTAGCGCCTTCGTCAAGCTTTCTTATTTGAGAGATAATAGTTTTTAAGGTACCTACAGGTTTCAGAAAAGGGTCAATTGTTTTATCATTTCCGTAGCCATAAAGTCCGATTCCCGTTCTCACCATACTAAAAGCCGCTTTTGGATAATTGATAACTCCGGAAGTATTGCAAATATGTAGTAGAGGTTCGTAGCCGAGATCTTCAATAAGCTCCCAGGTCATTTTTCTGAAAAGATCTATCTGGCCCAAAGTAAATTCTCTTTCCTGCCAATCCTCGCTTGCTGCCAGATGAGAGAAAACAGAAGCAATTTTGATGCTGGATGTATCTAAAAACAATTTTTTAACTCCTGAAATTTCTGCTTGATCAAATCCTAAACGATTCAAGCCTGTATTCAGCTTTATATGTACTGGATAATTTTTCTGCTTTAGAGTTTCAGCCAGATCAATAAAAGTTTTTAAGGTTTTCTCACTGTAAAGATTTGGTTCGAGGCAGTGTTCTATGATTTCTTTAAAATGTGCAGGCTGAGGATGCAACACCAGTATAGGAGAAGTAATTCCGTTTTGTCTCAGGCGAATTCCTTCTTCCACGTAAGCGACTGCGAAATAATCGGTTCCCAGTTCTTCCAATTTTTTCGCGATTTCTACTGAATCACTTCCATAGGCATGCGCTTTCACCACCGAGAGGAATTTTACATCTTTTTCTACTTTAGATCTTAAATAGCGATAATTATGGGCCAGGTTTCCAAGATTAATTTCCAGTACGGTCTCTGTGGCTTCAGGCATTTTCTTCTTTAGGTTTTTTATTCAATTCTTCCGGATCTTTTACATCCAGTTTTTTCACCCTTTCACGCAACATCGCTTTGTAAAATGCAGCACGACTCAAAGGTTCATATTCTTCATTTTCCCCAAGGAATACCAGGTCATCATTAATAGCTTTTCTATAGCTGAACTGGGCAAGATTTCCGGTCCTGGTGCAAACGGCGTGTACTTTGGTAACATACTCTGCAGTGGCCATTAAGTTAGGCATGGGGCCAAAGGGATTTCCTTTAAAATCCATGTCAAGTCCGGCAACAATCACCCGAACACCTCTATTGGCAAGATCGTTACAAACGGTTACAATCTCATCATCGAAAAACTGGGCTTCATCAATACCTACCACATCACATCCATCTGCGAGTAGCCTGATATTTGAAGCTGAAGAAACCGGGGTAGAGCGTATTTCATTAGAATCGTGAGACACCACCATTTCTTCGTCATAACGAGTATCTATGGCAGGTTTGAAGATCTCTACATTCTGTTTGGCAAATTTCGCACGTTTGAGTCTACGGATGAGTTCTTCCGTTTTTCCGGAAAACATAGAGCCGCAAATAACCTCAATCCAGCCAAATTGCTCTTCGTGATTTACTGTATTTTCGAGAAACATTTTGTATTTTTCAAATCGAAACGGG
>CAXGBX010000245.1:0-4145 GCA_964008195.1 uncultured Flavobacteriaceae bacterium | reverse complement strand
ATAATCTGAATTTAAAACCGTTTCCGTAGCCGCAGGATTAAAATTTAGCGGGGCTGTATTGAACTGGTAAAAAACAAAAACCATCACACCAACCAGGAGAATAAAAAACTGTAATGGCACCTTGAATAATCCGTTGAAGATCATCCCCATCTGACTCTCCCTAACCGAGGCACCACTCAAATAGCGCTGTACCTGGCTTTGATCTGTACCAAAATAGGAGAGGGCGAGAAAACTTCCTCCAATAAGTCCGCTCCATATTGTGTATCTGTTTTCGAAATCGAAGGAATAATCAAGAATATCCATTTTGCCTCCGGTACCGGCAATTTCCAATGCATCTGAAAAGGTAACTGCTTCTGGCAGGTAGCTGAAAATAATAAAAAATGCAACCACCATTCCGGTTAAAATGACGGCCATTTGCTGTTTATGTGTGACACTTACAGCCTTAGTACCTCCTGAAACCGTGTAAATAATTACCAGGATGCCGATAGCCGTAGTCAAATATGTCAAATTCCAACCTAATACTGCGGAAAGTACGATGGCAGGTGCAAAAATGGTGATTCCCGCTGCAAGACCTCTCTGTACTAAAAATAAGATTGCAGTTAAAGTGCGGGTCTTTCTGTCAAATCTGGATTCCAGATATTCATAAGCTGTATAAACTTTAAGACGATGATAAATAGGGATAAAAACCATGCAGATGATCACCATCGCTATGGGCAAACCAAAATAGAATTGGACAAAGCCCATCCCGTCATGATACGCCTGGCCGGGTGTTGAAAGGAATGTAATTGCACTTGCCTGGGTAGCCATTACAGATAAACCAATGGTCCACCATTTAGCGTCCTTTCCGCCTCCAATAAAATCCTCAACGTTCTGACTTCCCCGGGATTTATAAACACCATACCAAACAATAAAAGCGATAGTACCTATAAGAATTATCCAGTCTATTAATTGCATATCAGGCGAAATAATTCATTATTAAATAAAAACCGAGAATATAAACTGCATTAGCAACAAGGACCAGGGTATAACTTTTTTTCCAATGGTATTTTTCGGGCTTTCCCATTATTTACCTATTGAAATTAAATTAGCAAATAATCTAAATGCGCCGGGGACCGCTTCAGGAAACTGCCTGAAAAAGCTAATCCCGGTATATATATAATATCCTTTTCCATATTGAGCTACCAGAAGGCTGCCATTTTTAGGAGTTTCATCTACGTCGTGCATGCTCAGGATTGGGGTAAAATTGTCATCCCAGCTTCCAGGAAAATAAAGACCACGTTCCTGAACCCAATTTTCAAAATCAGCCCCGGTTAATTTATTAGGTGAATTTAAAACAGGATGATCGGGTGAGAGAAATGTCACTTCTGCGTCCTCTTCTGTCACTCTATCCCTGGAAAGATTTAGATCATAAGGTGATAAATTATTTGTTACCAGGCCACGATTGGTATTGTATTGAACGATCATCGTTCCGCCTTGCTCAACGTATCTGAATAATTCATTTTGCTTGAACTTCAGTTCATCCACAATATTATAGGCTCTAATTCCTAAGACTACAGCATCAAAATTTTTCAGGAAATTTTCTGAAATGGAAGCAGGGGCGATTTTAGTGACGGTATAGCCAATTTGTTCAAGACTTTCTGGTACTACGTCTCCCGCGCCGTCTATATAGGCGATATGCTGACCTTTTTTCTTAATGTCCAATTTTACCAGTTTTAAGGCTGCCGGCATAACCAGGTTCTGATCGGGAAAATGTTCGTAGTTTATCTCGATCAACTTTTCTTTATATATCTTTCCTGCAATAATTCCTTCCGGAATAAGATTAGTTTCATCCTGACCTTCAGGTGGCGTAATTTTAAAGATCAGGTTTGTTTTTCCGCCGGATTGTAAAATTGAAAATTTCGTTTTTACAGGTTCTATTTTCCAGCCTTTTCCGGCTTTCAGATTCAGTTCGCCGTCAATACCCGCTTTATTCGCCGTCACCTCAATTGCCACATCCCTGGCTTCAGAATTATTAAAAATCAAAACCTCTTCGTTAAAATGAAGGCTTATAGCCGGAACTATTTCGAAGTTTTTATAGGTTTCTCCATAAACTTCGTCGTTGTATTTATAAACTATAGGCTTATCAAAATCTATATCTGTACCATTTATATTTAATCTGAAAGTAGCTTTGGTATGTAAAGGTGTTTCCGGCAAACCTCTTAATTTCTGATCTTTTACCGCGTACATTCCCATACTTCCTTCCTCATTTAACCAGTAAGGCGTAGTGTATTCCGCAGATTCAGGAATATTGAAAGTCATACTGCTGTTCCAGCCCGTATTATTGGTAAGATTTACCCTGGGTTCAATTTTTGAATTATTCGGAGTTAGATCTACAGAGCTAAGCTCTATATTTTCATTGCTTCTGTTGATGGCTTCCAGTCTCACCTGTAGCTCTTCGGAAGGGGTGGTTGTAGCTTTTTCAGCAACTGCTTCAAGATATAAGCCGGAAGCAGCATAAATAATTTCCTTAATTTCTTCTGATTTTATTTCCTTCCAATGGGTGTTGTCCAAGTCCTGAATCAACTTATAAGCTTTTACAAGCTCTGGTAAGTGCTCAGAAGGTTTTTTGAAATTGAAGTTTTCTTCTATTTCCAGAAGAATTTCACCAATTTCTTCTCCGCCTTTTATCCGGTTCCAGGAAGTGTTAATTCCGTCAAAAATATCTGAATCTTTTGCCGGCAGGTTACCTTTTAATAATTCAAGATATTCCATTTGTTCACCACGGCTTCCCGTACTTCCAAATCCCTGTGAACGATGCTGACTCCTGCTCAAAGAAGCGATTTCAGGATTAGAAAGCCCTTTTAATGGGAAATAAGTTCCGGTATCAAAGCTGATGAAATTAGATTTATCAGCTTCCATGAAAGCTTCGTCATCACCATAAAACCAGGGAGAGGTATTAAAGAATAAGCGTTTTGGTTGATAAGCTTCTAAAAATTGTAATTGCGACTTGTACACATCTTTTTTGCCAGCCATTTCAAAAGCTTCCACGCTAAGTATGGCCGAGGATGTATGATGCCCATGGGTACTCCCGGCAGTTCGATGATCAAACCTGTTAATAATGATATCTGGCCTGAATTTTCTAATGATCCAAACCACATCGCTCAGCACTTCTTCTTTATTCCAGATTTCGAGGGTTTCTGATGGGGTTTTAGAATATCCAAAGTCGTTGGCACGAGTAAAAAATTGCTGGCCGCCATCTATTTTACGAGCGGCCAGTAGTTCCTGGGTCCTAATTAAACCCAATTGCTCACGTAGTTCAGGACCAATAAGATTTTGCCCGCCATCACCTCTGGTCAACGATAAATATGCAGTCCTGGCGTGTTTTTCATTTGAAAAATAGGAGATTAAGCGCGTATTTTCATCATCGGGATGTGCAGCGATATAAAGAACTGAACCAAGAAAATTCAGTTTTTTGATTTGATTATAAATTTCAGAAGAACTCCATTTTTCCGGGGCCTGTGCATTTAACAGTGAAAAACTAAGGAAAAAGATAGCGAAGAATATTTTGCGCATGAAATCACGGATTTCACCAAATATAAAAACTTTCAATACTCAAATTGAATATTTTCAGTTTCTTTTATCTTAAAGTGCTTCTTTACCGTCGTCGTTTCTTCTATCTCTTTCAATTAAAGAGACCGCTTTCTGTAACATTAGATTGTTGGGATAGGTTATCAATTCACCATCTCCGGTTCTTAGGTGTAAATGAAATGCTTTAATATCCTCGATCTCGGCCTCAATTGGCATGTCTTTATCATGAATTTTAATAGTATCCCCAATTTTATACGGAAATGAAAAAAACATGATAATCCCCGAGGTAATATTGCTCAAAATAGACCAGATGGCGAAAAGTGCCACTCCAATAACGGCAAAAGTAGAGGAGAAGATCAGTGCAAGTTCAGATAAACCAACTCCCCAGGAAAAGGAAAGCAGGAATGCAGCGATCAAAAGAAGTAAAATATTAATATATTTGAACATCAACCTTGTCCTGGTGATGTTTATCTCACTCTTTTTACCAACCTTGTTTGCGGCTTTTTTTAAAACAAATTGTATGATAGAAAGAAAAATGAGTACTGCCAGGGAGTACAACAATTCTTCGCGATAAGTAG
>CAXGBX010000244.1:0-4154 GCA_964008195.1 uncultured Flavobacteriaceae bacterium | reverse complement strand
AAAGGCCGAATGATGTGCTGGGGAATGAATTTCTGTATGAGCTTCAATATCTCTGTATGTTGAAATCTCCTCGGTATTTTTACTGGCCGGTAATATAGCACCAAATCCAGGCTTTGCACCCTGGGAGATTTTAATTTCTATCATTTTAACCAATTCATTCTGAGCAATTTTAGAGAACTTTTCTTTATCAAAATTTCCTTCTTTATTTCTACATCCAAAATATCCGGTCCCAAATTGAAAGATAAGATCCGCTTTATATTTTTTATGGTAAGGTGTAAGCCCTCCTTCCCCGGTATTCTGTGCAAAACCGGCAATTTTAGCACCTCCATTAAATGCCAAGGTAGCATTCTTACTAATAGACCCATAGCTCATAGCTCCCAAATTCAAAATGCTGGAATTATATGGCTTACTGCAATTGGGACCTCCTATGCGCACAAGAAAATTATCACTAAAATTTTTAGAGGGAAATGCTGAATGTAAAAACCAATCACGATTGCTACTTTCATAAGATAACTGAGTTCCAAAAGGCTGATTTTTGTTTGCGTTAGCCGCTCTTTTATATACTATCTCCTTTTGTATCCAATTAAATGGCATTCCTTCTGTTCGATTAAGCAACAAGGCTTCCTGGAGTACATGACGTTGCTTCTCCATTAAATTAGTAAACCTCCCTAAGATTGGATAGTTACGAAGTATGTTATCTGATTTCTGAAAATAATCTTTTATCCCAAATACATAGATTGGAATTAGTATAAAACCTATCCACCACAAATTAGGTTCCCAAATAAGAAGTACCAGAAAGCCTAGTAAAAGCACGACACCACATATTATAAAAATCTTTCGCATTCCTTTATTTTAATGCGAGTGTCCCTCGCCATTTTCACCATCTGCTGATTTTGATTCGAGAAATTTTCCCTGAGGCCCTACTCCTTCAAGATAAACTAATTGTGCTCCATAATGACCCGCTTCAGAAACAGAATAAGCTGCAAAAACCAGAACCAATGCCGTAACTATTTCAAAAATTCTATTCCTTTTTATAAGAAAAAGACTACCTAGCTTTAATATTGAAGCAAGGGCACTTGAATAAATTGTCCACTCTGCATAAATATCATGTTGCTCTAATACTTTCTTTGCTGTTTCCGTTAGATCATGAGCATGTGGATGGGCATATACTCCAGCGACGTAGGCACCAATAAATCCAACTCCTACACACAGTAAAATTACCCAGTCCAAATTCCGTTTGAGCACGAACAGCTGAATAAGCTGTAAAATTGCTCCTAATAGAAGTAGTACTATTGGAAAGTGTACTATTAGAGGGTGAAGATTAGGAAAAGTGTCTAAACTGGCCTTTACCTCCTGATCTACCCCTGAAAGCTCTGGGGTTATGGCTTCATCAGCTTCTCCATGCTGTTCATCCTGTGTTTCAGTCTCCTCTGTAATAGAAGAACTAGTTATACTGTCATGATCATGCGCCGTATTTTCATCATGACTGTGTTGGGCTGAACTTAAACCAATATTTAGCACTAAGAGAATTAAAAAGAATTGAATTTTCATATTAATTATATTTTAAAATAGATGAGCAGGATCTTATCGAATAAGTATATGGTAGTCAACTAATTAAATTATTATTACCAAAACATCACTTTATCCAAAAAGACCCTGCGGGGTTATATTTACGATTGATGGTCCTCATGTTTCATGCTATTATGGTGTGTGTGGTCGTCATGCATTTCTTTTGAATGTTCCATTTCCTTATCGTCTTTAGTTTCTCGACAAGAATAAAATGCAAAACTAATGAAACTGCTTATGATAACCAGAGATAAGAATTTAAGATGCTTCATACTAATAAGTTTAAATTCATTTTTGAATTGACATAAAGTGCATTTAACTTGAATGTTCCTCTTCTGATTTTTGTATTTTATCAGCGTTTCTATTCAAATACCACTTTTCCGCAAGTAGAATTAGAATAATTGAACCAAAAGCGATCCAAATAAGTGAAGGATCACGATTCAGCTTAATATATACAAAAGAACCTAATACTGTTGTATCAAGAATAATTGCAGATATCACCACCCAGCCTTTGGCTTTTATATCATTTTTCATTCTGGTTAATACCCCCCAATGAACAATAATATCCATAACTAGATAATAGATAGCGCCTAGAGATGCTATACGTGTAAGGTCAAAAAATATAGTGAGTAGGATTGCGATTACAATAATATACACCAACATATGTTTTTGAATGCTACCTTTCATTCCAAAATGACTATGTGGAATTAGCTTCATATCTGTAAGCATCGCGGTCATCCTTGATACGGCAAAAACACTGGCAATAACCCCAGAAATTGTAGCAATTATGGCAATAGCAACAGTAAACCAAAGACCAAATTGACCAAATAAGGGTCTTGAGGCTTCTGCAAGACTATAATCCTTGGCTTCTATAATTTCCTGAATGCTTAGATTGGAGATTACTCCCCAAGACACCAATAGATAGGTAACGCCACAAATCAACAAGGAAATAATAATAGTCTTACTAACATTTTTATGAGGATTTACAATCTCACCTCCACTGTTTGTAATAGTTGTAAAACCCTTATAGGCCAGTATAGATAAAGCAAGTGCACCTAAATACTCCATTACTCCCCTGTCTCCACCTTTGTCACCGGAGGGAACCATGTCTGAAATTACAAAACCTGATGCATAAATAGCTCCTCCGGCGAAAATTAAAAGTCCGCCGGTTTTCAAAATTGCCATGGCCAATGAGGACTTTCCTATCACTTTATTTCCTAAAATATTAATTACGAAAGCCAGGATCAGTAAACCAACCCCAAGCACGGGAACCAGATAACTGTCTTTTGGAGCATCAAACAATTGCAGGGTATAACTTCCAAAGGTTCGGGCTACCAGGCTTTCATTAATAATCATGGAGAATGTCATTAATAAAGCTGCAAAAGCGGTAACAAGACCTTTCCCATACGCCTTCTCCAAATACATAGCTATACCGCCTGCGGAAGGATATGCATTAGACATTTTGTTATAAGAATAGGCACTAAAACCAGATATAATTCCACCAATGATAAAAGCTATGGGGAAATATTCTCCCGAAAGCTCGGCTACCTGACCTAGCAGAGCAAAAATTCCTGCCCCTATCATCACATTGGTACCCATGGAAATGGCACCTACAAGGCTTAAACTATTTTCTTTATAATTTCCCATAGCAATTAGAAACGCATTGATAATCCGCCGCCGGCACCAAACCTGTTGTCATAGCTACCCATTAGCGAAAAGTTTTTATTGATAAAATATTCAAGTCCTGCGCTCCAGACTTGTTCATTTTCAAAATCTTTTCCAGATTCAAGTTCGTCTACCCAACCAAAATCTGCCTGAAATTCATATTCTCCAAAAATGGCCAGTCGAGGAAAGATCATAATTTCTCTTGCCAGACTTATTTGCGGGCGTAATTTGTTATCAACCCGAAGATCTAAAGCAAACATATAAGGTGTGAAGTACCGAATACCACCAATAGCTGTGGTAGCCAGCTCATCCATACTATTTTCTATTTCATTCTCCACATTCACACCACCAAATAAACGTACCCAATCATTAAGGTAATATTCATAAGTAAACTCTGCCTCAATATTCTCGTTCCAGCCATACTCGGCCAATACCGTAAACTGATTTCTTATATTAGAACTAACTGCGTTTAAGGCAGTCATATGCGAAGCAGCATCAACCATTCCCCAGGTATAGAATTTATTGGTTTCTCTAACCAGATTGCTTAAAGGATATCTTTTCATACGTTCATCCCTTTTAGTACCATAACTTACCACACGAGCCATCCCTGAGTCTAAATGATATAAAATATGACAATGCAGAAACCAATCACCATACTCATTACCGTAAAACTCGATGGTAACCTCTTGCATTGGCGGCACATTCACGGTATGTTTTAGAGGAGAATGTTCTCCATTTTTATTGATTACCCTGAAAAAATGGCCATGTAAGTGCATAGGATGATGCATCATGGTTAGATTATTAAAAGTGATTCTGGTCACTCCCTCACCTTCAATCTTTATTTTATCGGTTTCAGCCAAGGGCACTCCGTTCAAACTCCAAACATATCGAGACATATTCCCGGTAAGGTTTAATAAAATTTC
>CAXGBX010000243.1:0-4157 GCA_964008195.1 uncultured Flavobacteriaceae bacterium | reverse complement strand
TTTAGTAACGATACCAATGATCTTTCCTTTTCTGGATTTGATCTCCTGTATATTGCTCACTACTTTTTCATAATGACCTTTTTTAGTAGCGATCACCACTACGGGCATTTGTTCGTCTATAAGAGCAATTGGTCCATGCTTCATTTCCGCAGCAGGATAACCTTCAGCATGAATGTAAGAAATCTCTTTAAGTTTTAGTGCTCCTTCAAGGGCAACAGGGAAATTGTACCCTCTACCTAAATAAAGACAGTTAGGAGCATCTTTATATTTATTAGCAATTTCCTGAATAAGCTCGTCAGATTTTAAAGCCTCTTTTACTTTCTCAGGAATTAGTTCAAGCTCCCGAAGATGAAACTGGAAATCGCTATGAGAAATAGTTCCTTTAAATTTCCCAAGTTTCAGAGCCATTAAGGTAAGTACCGTGATTTGCGTGGTAAATGCCTTTGTTGAAGCAACCCCTATTTCTGGTCCCGCATGCGTATAAGCTCCCGCATGTGTTTCCCTGGAAATAGAAGAACCTACCACATTACAAACGCCAAAAGTAAAAGCTCCTTTCTCTTTGGCTAATTTTATGGCTGCCATGGTATCTGCCGTTTCACCACTTTGGGAAATAGCGATCACCACATCGTTTTCCGAAATAACAGGATTTCTGTATCTAAATTCTGAAGCGTATTCCACTTCTACAGGAATTCTCGCAATATCTTCGAAAATATATTCTGCCACAAGACCCGCATGCCATGATGTTCCGCAGGCAACGATAATAAAACGTTTTGCATTGGCAATTCGCTCCATATTATCATCTACCCCAGCCATTCTAATCAATCCCTGATCTACCAGCATCCTACCTCTATAGGTATCACTGATCGCATTTGGCTGCTCATGGATCTCTTTCAGCATGAAATGCTCGTACCCCCCTTTTTCGATTTGCTCAAGATTCATCTGAAGCTCCTGTACATAAGGATCGACTAAAGAATCATCTTTAATCTTTCTTATTTTTACTTCTTTATGTCTTCTAATAACGGCCATCTCACCATCTTCCAGGTAGATAGCGTTATTTGTAAATTCAATAAACGGAGAGGCATCTGAGGCCACGAAAAATTCATCCTCCCCAACACCTATTGCCAAAGGACTTCCTAAACGAGCCACTACAATTTCGTCTGGCTTGGTTTTATCAAAAACTGCGATAGCATAAGCACCAATAGTCTGATTTAACGCTATTTGAACCGCTTTCCCCAATTTTACCTTTTCTTCCTTGATTACATCTTCAATAAGATTTACCAGCACCTCGGTATCTGTATCACTTTTGAAGGTATAACCTCTCTTCTTCAATTCTTTTTTAAGAGCATCATAGTTTTCAATAATTCCATTATGAATTATTACCAGATCTCCTGAATTTGAATAATGAGGATGAGAATTTACATCATTAGGCTCGCCGTGGGTTGCCCATCTGGTGTGCCCTATACCAACTGTACCGCTGGTTGACATTTCATTCTCCAGGCGGGTTTTAAGATCTGCAACTTTCCCTTTGGTTTTGCACATATTAAGCTCGTTCCCATCATACAATGCAATTCCAGCACTATCGTAACCTCGGTATTCAAGCCTTTGTAATCCTTTTAAAACAATAGGATAGGCCTCTCTATGACCTATATATCCAACAATTCCACACATCTTTTCTACTGATTAAAGTTGGTATAAAAAATTTGTAATTTCAATCTCTTCTCGTTATCTGCCGATAAATTTCCATGTAAAATAGTACCATCTGGAGAATGTAAAGACCCTGATGGTATTTGATCTATAGGCGCTATCGATGTTGGTATACCTCTGGTTGAAGACATTAATATATCTACTATAGCTGACTGTTGACCTCTTACAACTACTGCATTTATATTTGGAACAATCACCAATCCTAATTTTACATTTTCAGCATCCTCATTATTAAGGATATTACTTACATGATTTGTAATTCTCAATTTATAAAAAGAACCACTTTCGTCTTCTGCAACCTTCAATGGTTGAGAAAAATTTGTTATTGAAGTCTCTGGACTCGACGGATTGTAAGTCCCATCCAGGGCATAATCTGATATGATCGTATTATTAGTTATATCAAACAAGTACAAACGTCTTGGTTGAAAATCACTGCCTGCCAGATCCTCATTCACATAAAAATTAAGTGTCGCCTCGTTAACTAAAAGAGTCTCATCTCTCAAATTCTGAAGCACTTCTGCATCAGGGAATAATTCAATTACCGCCATACTTCCTTCCTGTGCTTTTAAATAAAGATTTTCGGCACCGGTTTCAGCTGTCTGACTATTAATATTCTGAAGGATATCTGCAGGAAAATCGCCAGTGTACGCATTAAACCTGTTTCCACCAGCAATATTTAAAGTATAGATTCCTCTTGATCTTACCACTTCATCATCAGTTCCGGTTTCTTCAGAAGTATAATACAGATTGATTTTAGCATTCGCATCAGACAAATTGAACAAAATCTGCATGTCCTGAGAAGCATTAGGCTCCGCCTTTATTAGAATGCTTCTGAAATAGTCCCTGAAATTTGTATTATTAGAAAGATCTTCAGAACCCTCACGTGCAATGATTTTCTCTTCGAAGAAATCTATCGGAAGTTTTACCCTGAAGGCTGGTCTATTAGTAATTGTATCATTTTCGCCATCACCATTCAACTCATAAGAAACATAGGGATTTGCCGAAGGCGTGAAACTATCATCAGAATAAATAGGTGCCCCAATAATATTCTGCTCTACAGCATCCTGCTGATTTGAATAATATAGCTGGCGCTGCTGAAAATCTGAATCAGGGTCTAAATCAGCAAGGAAAAAATCTGTTTCATAGATTTTTAAACTGAAAGACCCATTCCCATAAACGGAATCCAACTTATATTCAATTTGAGATTCATCGGTAGATGATTCTATTTCAGTAGAATAATAAGGAATGGTCATCACCACACTATCCAATACCACATTATCACCAAAATCTGGATCATTACTAGATAAACCCAATTGAGTTACAATACTCGCGGTACTTTCTCCATAGGTAGGATGAGTAATAGAACCAAGAAAATAATTATTTAAATTATTGGTTTGAATCGAATTTAATTTTTGAGAATATGCGTTTACTTCAACTTCCCTCAATTCAACATTAGATGGGTTATTAATGATCTCCCCCCCTATTTCTGTGAAATCTTCATCACATGCTACGAAAGCGAAAATAACAGCTGCAATAGCTGCTATTTTAAATATTTTATTCAATCTCATTTAATACTTTTCTTACTATTCAGACAATACTTTAGTGTCGTAAAACTCCTGATAAGCGTGAGAGAAATTCTCTTTTTCAGTATATGGAAGTACCGGTTTGTTAAGTCTGTCTACATAAATCTTTAAATCTTCCGGAACATTGTCCCCACCCATTACCACAGCATCAGAATTATCTACCGCTGTTTTAATAAGGTTTACAAAATTTGGAGTTTTCAAGTGCTTTACATTAGAGTTTTCCAGACCATCGAACAAAATTTTCTCTCTCAACTCCTCATCTAACGTTTCATCGAAACTTTGATTGTAAATTGAAGTAACAATTTTTGAATTTTTAAATAAAGGCTCATTACCATAATAATTTCTCAGGTACAATGGTAGCAATGAAGCTAACCAACCATGAACATGTATGATATCTGGGGACCAGTTCAATTTTTTAACTGTTTCTATAACTCCTTTGGCAAAGAAAATAGCTCTTTCGTCATTATCAGAAAAAAGGTTCCCATCTTCATCAGTCAATGTGGCCTTTCTTTTAAAATAATCTTCATTATCTATAAAATAAACCTGCATTCTTTCCTTTGGAATAGACGCTACTTTAATTATCAACGGCATATCCAGATCATTGATCACAAGATTCATTCCCGACAGGCGAATCACTTCATGCAACTGGTGCCTGCGCTCATTGATATTCCCGAACCTTGGCATAAAAATCCTAATCTGCCCTCCAAGATTATTCACCATTTTTGCGGCTTCAAAGGAGGTTGAGGAGATATCGGTTTCAGGTAAGTAGGGTATAACTTCAGATGAGACGTATAACACTCTCTTATCTTTCATAAATTCTTTGCTTTAGTTACGTTTCCGAATAAAAAACACGCAAAATTACAAAATTTT
>CAXGBX010000242.1:0-4157 GCA_964008195.1 uncultured Flavobacteriaceae bacterium | reverse complement strand
AAATAGCGCATATGGTTACCACGCCCGGCAAAGAAGATGGAGTTGCTAAGAGCATCAATGAATTGCTCAGAATATAAGTTGAAAATCTGCTACAGCCGGCTACAATAAAAATTGTATTTTGCCGGCCAATCTATTCAAAAGTATATGGAAACTACTACTGTGTTTACTAATGACGCTATCGTTTTTGGTTTACTAATGCTGGCCCTTGGCTTTGTATTTTATACCTCTTCAAAAAAAGAAGGGTTTTGGAGCAAATTTTACAAAATTGTACCGGCACTTCTTATGTGTTACTTGATTCCGGCGATTTTCAATTCGTTGGGGCTAATAGACGATGACACTTCACAGCTTTATTTTGTTGCCAGTAGATATCTTTTACCTGCTGCATTGGTGCTAATGACTTTGAGTATAGACCTGAAAGCAATTTTTAATCTGGGTCCCAAGGCTCTGATCATGTTTTTTGCCGGAACACTGGGAATTATACTGGGTGGGCCTATAGCCGTTTTGATTATTTCTGCTATTTCTCCTGAAACCGTTGGCGGAGTGGGTCCTGATGCTATTTGGAGAGGGCTTTCCACCATCGCGGGGAGCTGGATTGGTGGCGGTGCGAACCAGGCGGCGATGCTAGAAATTTATGAATATAATCCTGATCTCTACGGAGGAATGGTTCTGGTAGATATTGTAGTCGCCAACCTTTGGATGGCCATCGTTTTAATGGGTATTGGTAAAAATGAAAAAATTGATAACTGGTTACAAGCTGATAATTCAGCGATTGAAGAACTTAAAGTGAAAGTTAGTGACTATGCAAAAAGCGTAACCCGTGTGCCTGAATTACCAGATTTTATGATCATGCTGGCCCTGGCCTTTGGAGCGGTTGGAATTGCGCATTGGGGTGCAGATAATATTTCTGAATATCTACTTGCTACTTTTGACGTATTTAACGATTCCAAGAGTGCCCTTTCTTCTTTCTCCTCACAGTTTTTCTGGATGATCACCATCGCGACTGCAATTGGTATACTACTCTCATTCACTAAAATGAAGAAATATGAAGGTGCAGGAGCGAGTAAAATCGGAAGCATTTTCATCTATATTTTAGTCGCTACCATTGGTATGAAAATGGATTTAACCATGATCATGGATAATCCTGGTTTAATTGCAATAGGATTGGTTTGGATATTAATTCACGTGATCGTGCTCCTTGTGACTGCGAAAATTATCAAAGCACCTTATTTTTTCCTTGCCGTTGGAAGCCAGGCGAACGTTGGAGGTGCAGCATCTGCTCCGGTAGTGGCAGCGGCATTTCATCCCTCTCTTGCTACTGTTGGAGTTTTACTAGCCGTTTTTGGTTATGTGGTGGGTACCTACGGAGCAATACTATGTACAATTTTAATGCAAATAGCTGCCGGCAGTTAGTAATAAACAGAAAATTATAAGATATTTGCGCTCTTAAAATCTGAATACAAAAAATGAAAAAATTAGCTCTTCTTTTAGTCATCCTGATCAGTATTACTTCCTGTTCTGAAAAAGAAAGCAATCTTGTTGTAAGCGGTGAAATAAAAGGCCTTAAGAAAGGAACATTATACCTGCAAAAGATCGAAGATACCAGCCTGATAAATATAGATTCTGTAGTGGTAGATGGTGATCCTATGTTCTCTATGGAAACCTATATTGAAAGTCCTCAAATAATGTATCTCTATCTTGAAAAGGTAGATAATAACAGTTATGATGATCGTATAGATTTTTTCGCAGATAAAGGGCAGGTTACGATCAATACAAACCTAGAAAAATTTGAGACCAGTGCAGAAGTAATCGGTTCAGTTAATCAGGAAAAATTGATGGAATACCGTAAAATGATCAGCAGGTTTAACGATCAAAACCTTGAGCTTATAAAGGCTAGTTTTGAAGCCGAAAAAGCCGAAGATGATCAGAAATTAATGGAGATCGATAAGAAATATGACGGACTATTAAGAAGAAAATATCTTTATACCGTAAACTTTGCTATTAATAATAAGGAACATGAGATTGCTCCTTATTTAGCACTGTCCGAAGTTTTTGATGCTAACATTAAATATCTTGACACCGTGTATAATTCTTTAGCTCCAAAGGTGAAAAAATCTAAATACGGGAAAGAACTTAAAGATTTCTTGAAAGAGCGTCGCAAAGAAGAAAAACTGGAAGATAAAGTAGAAGTACAATCTAAAGAAGAAAATCAATAACTAGTCATAATTTACAGTATATAAAGGGAGCCAGATGGCTCCTTTTTTTATGCGCCAGATTTCGGAATTTTTTTGAATGCAAGCGTTTACACCTAAATAATTGAGAGAACTATCAATTAATCAATTGAAAAGCAATATTTTCAGTCGAAATTGTAAGTCTGCGTGATGTTCAGTAAGGTAAAGAAATATATTGTCACGTTAAGCGAAGTCGAAACGTTTTTGTCAAACCTTCTACTGCGCTCAGTCTGACAAAATTTGCATTCTAACAATGACCGGATATGCATAATTTTATATAATTTCTTTTATTTATTACAAATTTCAGCTTAAACCTTATAATATAACTTCAAAATCCATGAATTCAACAAAAAAGAACCGTTGGCTTATTGCAGCATCTGCCATCGCTATTCATGTTTCTATTGGCGCGGCTTATGCTTATAGTGTATATACCCAGCCGTTGGTAGAAACGAAGGGATGGTCTGTAGCTTCGGTAACTACAGCATTTACCATTATGATGGTTTTGGGCGGTGGTTCTGCAGCGCTATTTGGAAAATTTGTAGAAAAAAAAGGTCCTAAAAAATC
The DNA here is from genome assembly GCA_964008195.1 of uncultured Flavobacteriaceae bacterium. GTDB lineage: Bacteria > Bacteroidota > Bacteroidia > Flavobacteriales > Flavobacteriaceae > Christiangramia. The sequence continues at coordinate 1,365 of CAXGBX010000242.1, read as the reverse complement.
AGCAATGCTGGCGGCAGTTCTATTCAGTTTAGGTCAGGCTGGTTCAGGCTTTGCAATTTCAATGGATTCCCTTCCCATGTTTCTATTATCATACGGTCTACTAAGCGGGCTAGGATTAGGCATAGGGTACATTTCACCCGTCTCCACACTCGTAAAATGGTTTCCTGATAAACGCGGTTTGGCGACCGGGATGGCCGTGTTAGGTTTCGGCACAGGAGCTTTAATTACGGCACCGGTAGCAGCAAGCTTAATAGAATCGCTAGGTATTAGTTTTACTTTTTATATTCTGGGAGGCTCTTATTTTATAATGATGATGCTGGGAGCTTCCTATATCGCACCTCCCCCGAAAAATTGGATGCCTGAAAATATGAAAGTAGCCGTAGAAGCTGGAACACAAAAAATAAAGATGGACTTGAAACAGGCCACTGGAAGTGAAGCAGTGAGAACAAAACATTTTTGGATGTTATGGGGAATGATGCTTATAAATACAAGCGCCGGAATTATGATGATTTCAGTTGCATCCCCTATGGCTCAGAATATAGTTGGCCTTTCAGCCGGTGCAGCGGCCACTATGGTTGGACTTATGGGAATTTTTAATGGAGGTGGAAGACTTGGCTGGGCCGCAGCCTCAGATTATATCTCCAGACCCAAAGTTTTTATTATTTTCTTCATAATCCAATTAATAGCTTTTATCATTCTACCGCTAACAGTTAGTTCTTTTGTTTTTCAAATCTTAATATTTTTAGTAGTGAGTTGTTATGGCGGTGGATTTTCCAATCTCCCTGCATTCATCGGTGATCTCTTCGGAACTAAAGAACTTGGTGCTATTCATGGCTATCTTCTTACTACCTGGTCTTTAGGCGGTTTGATTGGCCCTACACTTGTTTCTCAAATCTATACGCGAACAGGAAGTTATATCCCGGTATTTTATGTGTTTATAGGATTGATCATCATAGCTTTACTTCTGAGCCTATTACTTGATAGAAGCATTAAAAAAGCAAGACAAAAACTGGATGCAGATATAATGAGTATCACAGGCTAGTGTATTTCATTAATAATAAAAAAGAATTGTCAAAATTGAGAAATATGTCATCCTAATTCATTTCAGCACCTTAACCAGTTGATAACTAACTATAGTTAGAAACTGAATCAAGTTCAGCTTGACGAAAAATCACTTTTGAGACAGCTTCTTTTTATTAAGAGCCGATGGAGGGACTCACTTCGACTTCGCTATCACTATGCTCAGGACAGGCTTCTCGTCCCAACCTATTTCAAACAAAAAAGCTCCCCCTTTCGGAGGAACTTTTCATTAAGAGCCGATGGAGGGACTCGAACCCACGACCTGCTGATTACAAATCAGCTGCT
>CAXGBX010000241.1:0-4181 GCA_964008195.1 uncultured Flavobacteriaceae bacterium | reverse complement strand
TTAATGAAAAATCTGGCAGTAGACTCTCCGCCCATCACCCGATCTTCAACTACAAACCAGTTAGAAATATCTGATGTCTCCTGGAAATCGAAAATTGTAGTCATTTGTAAACAGAATAGTAAAATAAGTAGTATTGAATACTTCATTTTTTAATTTATGATACTTTAGCTTTTAGGGTGTTTTCTCGATGAATTTTACCATTTGCAGTTTCTTCAAATTTTTCAACCAAATAAATTTTCTTAGGTTTCTCATATTTATCCAGGGATTTCAAATTGGCTAAGGAATCTTCGAGGTCACTCAAAGTATCCTCTGAAAAATCGTCTTCTACAAAAAGAACTAATTTCTCCCCTAAAGAATCATCTGGCATCGAAGTCACAAAAAAACGATGATCTAATACCTTATTAATCTTTCTCTCTATTTCTTCCGGAAATAGTTTAATTCCGCCTGAATTAATAACATTATCATACCTCCCTTTCCATATAAACTTTTTGTAGGTAATAATTTCCACTACATCGTTGGTGACGATCTCTTCATCCAGAACATTTGGAGCCTTTATGATCAAACAACCTCTATCGTCCTGGGCGATACTCACATTTGGAAGTAATTTAAAAGCCCTGATCGGTTTTTTCTTTTTAGTGGGGTTTAGCCTTCTGGCTGCGATATGACTACAGGTTTCCGTCATTCCATAAGTTTCATAGATCCTGGCATCTACATCTACCAGCATTTTTGTGATTCTCGAAGAAACCACTCCCCCACCTATAATCATTTTTTTGATCAGATGTAAGCGTGCAATGGAGTTATCCAGCTGGAATGGGGTCATGGCAGTAAAATCATATACCTTAAAAACCTGATCCAACGGATTGGAAGATGGAGGAACTGTATCCAATTGCCAGCCCAGAAACATAGCTCTTACCAGCATCATTTTTCCTGCAATATATTCTGCCGGTAGACACATTAGTGCTTTGGTATGTGCGGGAAGCTTGAAAAATTTTGAGGACGCCATGGCAGAATTTATCATATGGTTCTTCTGCAATCGTATTTTTTTAGGTTTTCCGGTAGAGCCGGAAGTAGTAACCTCAATGAAAGAAGTTGGCTTCAACCAGTCTAATAAAAAATTTCCTATTTGCTGTTCAAAAGGCTCCCCTTCTTTGATATAGCTATAAGCAACCTGCTTTAGCTCGGCATTGGTAAAATGCCGTTTATTAAGTTTGAATTCAGGGTGCGTTTCAGGTATTTTGTACTTATTTGTCATGTTCAGACCAAGTTGCTAAATAACTTAATACTGAAAGTTAACAAATTGGAATGAAATTCTTAAAAAACTTCTGAAACATTTATGAGATAAGGTGATAGGGCAGTTTGTAAGAATGTTGAAAACCTAAAAAACAAAACTGCTAAGATTTTCATATTCTTCTACGTTTTCAGAATTTAAAGCGTATTGATGAAGAGCCTCAGGCCCAATAACATATAAATGATCCTGTTTGATAATTATATCAAACCCATCTACGGAAATTCCTGCAAGTAAATCTGGCATGGCAGTTAACTACGAGATAGATAATAATCAAAATTACGCCCGAAACACAAATAGAATACTAAATATTACTCATTATATATCAGATTGCTCTACTAATTCAGGTTTCTCAACACTTCCAAATAATTTGTCCTTCCAATTGGTCCATTTATACTTTTTGGCCATTATAAATAACATGAGTGGAAATATCACCAATACCGGGATTAGGACATCCCAACCGGCAGAAGGTTCAGAAATATCTTTAAATATGGAATTTGTTTGAAAAGCAGTCCAGTCAGCAGTTACGAGTAATGCGGTAAAAAGATTATTTGCAGCGTGAAAGCCTAATGAAAGCTCAATACCCTCATCCATAAGCGCCATGATACCCAGCATAAAACCCGTACCTATATAGTAAATCATAATAATATTGCCGAGTTTTGTAACCTCTGGATTGAAATAATGTAGGCTTCCAAATATCACAGAAGTCAGAATTAACGGAACCCATCGGTTTCTCGCTAAAATTCCCAGTCCCTGCATCAAATACCCCCTAAAAAAATACTCTTCAAAACTGGTTTGAATCGGTATTAGTAAAATTGCGATCAACAGGAGATAAAGGAAAGGTTCTAATTGAAAATTCAAAACATAATCTTCAGGATTAGAATAATAATCAAAAAGAGTTATTACAAGATTAAAGGTAGCGACCATAATAAAAGTAAACCAAAATCTGCTCCAGTCTACTTTCTTACGTCCTGTGGTTAAAGCCTTGATCGGTTGATTATGTATATATTTTACCCAAAAAAATAATCCTGCTAAAAAGATCACAAAACCTAAAAGATTTTCTACTAATACCCGGTTGGATCCTTTTCGTGCAATCTCTTCCTTCATAATCTGGTTCACATCCAAATCCAAAAACTCAATAGCAACATAATTAAGTGCCATTAGACCAAAAAATAAAATAGGTATAACTAAATACCTCCATATATCGTGCTTAAATTTAAACGCCTGCGCTATAAACATAAATTATCTAATAAGTTATCTCCCACGATTTGGCAGGATTATATTGAATATTGCCATTTTTAACCTCCAACGGACATTCAATATTATTGGTATACAGGCTACCGGTGCCAAGGCCCTGCGGCAGGTTAATATCCAATGTGAAAGTATACTGAGAAATGGCATTTAGCCCTATATTACTTTCTAAGGCACTGGTAATCCACCATTTCACTTCATTCAACTCACAAGCTTTTCTCCACTCCTCAGTTCCTCTGATTCCTCCAATTAAACTTGGTTTGAAAATCGCGTATTGGGGTTTAATTGTTTGTATGAGATTTTCCTTTTCTGTTACATCGGTTACTCCAATAAGTTCTTCGTCCAGGGCTATAGGTAAGGGCGTTTTTTCACATAATTCGGTCATTTCCGGGATCTGCCCTTGTTTTATAGGTTGCTCTATACTATGCAATTTAAACTTTGATAACAATTCTAATTTCTCAAGAGCGTCTAGGGGTGAAAATGCACCGTTGGCATCTACCCTTAATTCGATTTCAGCTTCAGAAAAATTATCCCGAATAGATTTTAAAAGATCAAGTTCAGTCTCGAAATCTATCGCCCCAATCTTTAATTTGATACAATTAAAACCCTGTTCTATCTTTTCTGAAATTTGCTCTTTCATGAACTGTTTATCCCCCATCCAGATGAGTCCGTTTATGGGAATAGATTTTTCTCCGGAAGTAAATTCTGAAGGAAAAAGCAAGAATGGATCTTTAGACTGTAAACTTTTAAAAGCCATTTCTACCCCAAATTGAATGCTTGGATATTCCCTGAGCTCTTCCCATAACATTTTTTTACCCAGGTTGATATTATTGCAAACCCATTGGAGTTTTTCTTCGTAATCTGGACGATCATCAAAACTAAGACTTCGAAGAATTCCACATTCCCCTATTCCGAAGCTATTTTCATCAGAAATCTTTAAAAACCAGGTTTCCTTTTCAGTAAGAACGCCCCGGGAAGTTCCACTAGGGCGTTTAAAATTGAGTATATATTTTTTGTAGGATGCCGTCATTTACAATTCTATTGATTCTCCGATATCGAGTAACATCAGATCTTTTCCTTTTTCATAAAACTTCTTCTTGGCCTCTTCATGATCTATTTCGATATAGCCGAAAGTATCATAATGGCAGCCAATTACTTTATCACATTCAATAAAATCACTAGCAATAATAGCATCGTCTATTCCCATGGTAAAATTATCCCCAATAGGTAATACGGCAATATCCAGTTTCGTATGCATCGGGATCAACTTCATATCCATCGTTAAAGCGGTATCTCCTGCAATATATATGTTTTTATGCTCACCTTCAATCACAAATCCACCAGGCTGGCCTCCATATTTTCCGTCAGGAAAAGAACTGGTATGAATGGCATTTACATACTTCACTTTACCAAATTCGAAATCCCAGCTTCCGCCGTGGTTCATGGGATGAACCTCAAAACCTTTTTCCTCATAGTGATTGGCAATTTCATAATTACTTACAATCACAGCACCCGTATTCTTGGCAATAGTCTCAGCATCCAGTATATGATCCTGGTGTGCATGGGTGAGAAGTATATAATCTGCCTTTAGATCTTTAATATCTACTTTATCCTTAGAAAGGTCGTTTCCGCTTATAAATGGATC
>CAXGBX010000240.1:0-4192 GCA_964008195.1 uncultured Flavobacteriaceae bacterium | reverse complement strand
ATAGAGAATTAGCCAACGCAAAGGCAAAACTTACCGGTGACTTCGTACTTTCGTTGGAACAACCTTCTACTATTGCCAATTTTGCGATGGAGATTGAAACTGAAGATCTTGACGATGATTTCTACGAAGAATATCTTGAAAGGATTGACGAAGTGACCAAGGAAGATGTACAAAGAGTTGCCAAGAAATATTTCATGGCAGATAACTCCAGAATTGTAATCGCTGGTAAAGGTTCTGATGTATTGGAAAACCTTGAAAAGATGACCTATAACGGGAAAACAATTCCAATTAATTACTACAATAGATTTGGTGAAAAAACAGAAAAGCCTGAAGCTAAAAAAGTAGATGCTTCAGTAACTGCTGAAAAGGTTTTCTCTAACTATATCGAAGCTATTGGCGGAAAAGATGCTGTAAATGATGTAGAGTCGGTTGTAATGAAAGCAGATGCTGAAATTCAGGGAATGCAGTTGCAACTTGAAATGAAAAGAACCATGGACGGTAAAATGAACCAGTCTATTTCTATGGGTGGAAATGTAATGAACAAGCAGGTCTTCAATGGTGAATCTGGATTTGTAATGGCTCAGGGACAAAAGATGCCATACAACGAAGAACAGGTTGAAACTGCCAAAGCAGATGCCAATCCTTTCCCGGAGCTTAGCGTTGGAGATGCTAAAGTTACAGGAATGGAGAAAGTAGATGGTAAAGATGCATATGTTGTAGAAATGGACGGCAACAACAAGAATTTTTATTCAGTTGAAACTGGATTAAAAGTTCAGTCTGTAAAAACAGTAAGCCAGGGAGGTCAAACAATGACAATTCCAACTGGCTATAGTGATTATCAGGAAGTAGAAGGGGTTAAGTTTCCTTTTATGATCTCACAAAGCATGGGACCACAATCTTTTGAATTTAAAGTTTCTGAAATCCTTATAAATGAAGGTGTTTCTGAAGAAGACTTTAAAGTTGAAATGGAGTAAGATCCAGAATTGTTAGAAACAGAAAGCCTCCTTAACGGAGGCTTTTTTTATGTCGCCTGTTTTCTATATCTAGAAATAAGACTTCTAGATTTATTAACTATAAAAACTCCAACCAATATAACAGAAGCAGAAATAAGCTGCCAGAGACTAAAAACCTCTCCATCTAACATTCCCCAACCCAATGCTACCACAGGGATGGTATAAGTAACTGATGTTGTAAAAACAGGATCTGTTATTTGAACCAGCTTATTAAAAATGATCATGGCCACTCCCGTCCCAATAATCCCAAGAATTGCAACAAACAATATTGAGTTGTTTATTACCTCATTATATTCCGGAACACTGAAAAATCCGGTAAAGTATAATAGAGCGAGTGCGGGTATTAATAAAACCGAAAAATTTCCAGCGGCGATTCCCAATGGAGAAATATCACTCATTCTGGTTTTCAAGATATTTACATTCATTGCATAACAAGCTGCAGCAATGATAACCAGAAATGAATAAAAATAGTTTTGATCTGGATTGATGCTGGCGCCACTAAAAATAAGTCCGGCCGTACCCAGCAACCCTATTACCACTCCTAAAATTTTATTTTGCGTAAATATCGTCCTAAAGAATAAAACTCCGAAAATGAGAGTTAATAAAGGTGTTGTTGCATTCAAAATAGATGCTATGGCGCTATCTATTTCAGTTTCCGCGTAAGCAAATAAATAAACCGGAAAAAAAGAACCTAGAAAGCCTGACACTGTAATCCATTTCCACTGCCTGGCTGTTAATCTGCTAATACTTTTAAAGCCTACTAAAATTAAAAATATAGCTGCAAATATGATTCTGAAAGAACCAACCTGCATAGCTGTTAAACCTATTAAAGCCTTTTTAATAAGAATAAAAGAGCTTCCCCAGACTATGGAAAGTATAATTAGGTAAATCCACTTTAAGTTTTTCAAGGCAATTTCTTTTTATTTAAAGATCGCGAAGATATATTTTAGGAACTGAATGAAAATAAAAAATCCATTCCAATTAGATAGGAATGGATTTATAATTAGAATCAACTTATTAATTATTGATTTTCATTTAAAGGGATTGGAAACTGAGTAAACACATCATCTCCAGGCCTGTCAATTGGAAGTTCATCCAATCTGTCATATCTTCTCATATCAATCCACCTGTGACCCTCTACAAAAAGAGAATACCTTCTCTGCATAAGCATTTCATCTATTAATGCCTGCTCTGTTGTAGCACCACTATACTCATCCAGTCCTGCAGCATTACGAATAATATTTAGGGCTTCGATGGTTTCGTTTTGATCAACATAAATATTAGCTTCTGCATAAATTAAAATCAGTTCTTCATTTCGAATAATCGGGATTGCATCAGTATTAGATTTATACCTAAAAACAGCATAATCTCCAGTTAGACCATCAAATGTTAAAGGTTCACTGCGCTGTTCAATTTTATCCAGACGTTCGTCTCCATCTTCAGCATCTGAAATAAAATCTGGCTGTACAATCCTGGCTCCAGCGGTAGTCGCCTCAACCGGGAAGAATAGAGGATTAAGAATATCTGTTTGATCTGCACTGAATGTATAATAAATACCTTCATCAAGATTATTAGCACTCAAATCCAGGAAGGAGTCTTCCAGATAATCTAAAGCACCAGTATAGTCTTCCTGATAGATTGCAACCCTAGCCGCAATTGCCTGATTAGCTTCTAAAAATGCATCTGGTGTATCAAATCCGGCAAATCCAGATGGTAAAATAAATGGAAATTCATCACCTCCAGCACTCAAATCTGATGCTGCCTCATCAAGCAAGTCTCGAATAGCGTTAAGTGATTCTGAATAAGAGAGAAATGATCCTAAATTGTTCTCATCTGCCACATCTACTCTAATACCGTTTTGATAGGTAAGGTTTAAATTCAGTAGTAATTCATAAGCTTTGAAGGTTTTTACAAAACCTTTGGTCGCACTTATTTCTGATTCACTGAATTGAGCTGACAGATCCTGGCCGTCTATAAATTCAAGTATTAGATTGATGTTTTTAACACTTCTATATCTTGCTGCCCATGGAGCAGTAATATAAAAAGTATTATTGTCCAGCACGGCATTTTCTTTACCTAAAAGGTCTGCCGTAAAACGAGGGTCTGAGCTGGAAAACCTCCAGAATTCCCTGCCAATCACCCCGGTATCGTCATAGTAAGTACCAAGCCTAACCCTCATACTATACAGGACTCCACCAACGAGGTCCTGAAGATCACCCCTGGTTAGGTTATCACGAAACGCGTCAACCTCGGGATTATTCAGATCTGAAAATTCTTTTACTTCACAGGAGGCAGTAAAACCTACAATTGCGAGGAAAAGAAATATGTTTTTTATAGTTTTTCTCATCATTTACGTATTAAAAATTAACTGCTAAGTGAAAAAGATATCTTTTTGAAGACGGGAATGGAGTCACTTCCACCCCGGTAAATATCCCATTAGAACCAAAGTTAGAAACTTCAGGATCATAACTGTTATAATCAAATATATTGATAAGGTTAGTACCCGAAAATCCTAATTTTATCTTATCTATACTACCTCCAAGAAAGTCTTCATAAACTGAAACGGGAATATTGTAATATAAACCTAGTTCCCTAAGTCTTAAATAAGAGGCATCTTCAACAAAAACTTCTGCCGAAGAACCCAACTGACTTACCCGGTAAGGACCATTCCCTAATTCTCCATCGGGATCAAGGTCTATAGTATCGTAATCGTGGCTAGTTCCGTTAAGATCGGTTAACAAGGTGGTTAAATTAATATTCTCCCCGCCGTTTTTCCATTGCCATACAAATGAAAGATCAAAATTCTTATAGATTACCTGAGAGTTGAATCCCATTTGGAAGTCCGGCTCGGCATCACCATATTTTTGAAAACCATTAGGACCAGGATTTGTACCAATACCTACAATCTGGGTAGCACTTTCCCCTTCCTCAATTCTGAAAGTTCCTAAAGTTGCTCCAAATGCTCCAATATTGAATGGGTCTACATCCAGTCTTGTGATCTCTGAAGTATTCTTAAAAAAATTCACTCCAACGTTCCAATTCCAGTCCTCGGTTCTTACAGGAACCGCATCGATAGAAAGTTCTATCCCTTTATTTTGAAGTTCCCCGGCATTAACGAATTCTGAAGTAAATCCTGTAGAAGGCTCAAGAGCTGACTGAAGGATTAGATCGTCAATAGT
>CAXGBX010000239.1:0-4215 GCA_964008195.1 uncultured Flavobacteriaceae bacterium | reverse complement strand
ATCGCTTGATAGAATTGGCGTTTTCTTTACCGGAAAAATTTAAAATAAGGAACGGGACTTCAAAATTTTTATTGAGGGAAATAACCAAAGAATTTATTCCGGGGAATATTTCCACGGCACCCAAGCGTCCATTACAAACTCCACAACGAGAATGGCTGGGAGGAGAATTAAAAGATTTTGCGAATGATCAAATTTCCGGACTGGAAAAGGGGATCTTTAAAGAATATTTTGATCACCAGCAAATTGAGAAGGAGTGGAGAGATTACAAAAATGGAAAAATGGAGAACAGTTTTTTTATCTGGCAATGGATAAATATGAACCTGCTCCAGGAAAATATAGGATAATCGGCACGGTTTGCTATATTTGAAGACCCAACTAATCTAACTCGATCTTGCAACGAAAAAAGCTTTTTGTACTTATCCCGGATGGGGTTGGCCTGCGGAATTTCGCTTATACCCAGTTTCCTGAATTGGTAGAAAATGCCGGTTGGGAACTGGTTTACTGGAACGCCACCGATTTTGACCTTAAAAAAATGAATTTCCAGGAAATTAAACTGCAAGCTCAGGCACGAGCCTGGACAGATTTGCTGAAACGAGCCAAAATAATTTCAGAATTAAATCACTTCAGGCAAAAATTCAATAATCCGGTTTATGAAAAATATAAATTTCCTGCGGCTGGTAATGGCTTGAAGAAGAAATTGAAGAATGCAATCGTTGCAGGATTAGTAAGTAAATATAAAGGAGAGAAAGGCTTACAGAAACTTCGTGAAAAGATGCAGGAATCGGAAAGGAAATCTTCGTCTTACCAAACCTGTAAAGCAATTTTACAAAAAGAAAAACCAGATGTGGTTTTGTGTACAAGTCAGCGCCCGGTAAATGCCATCGCGCCTGTTTTGGCCGCAAAAGATTTAGGAATACCTACTTCGTGTTTTATTTTCTCCTGGGATAATTTGCCTAAAGCCACCAAAGTGATAGAAACCGACTTCTATTTTGTTTGGAGTGAGTATATGAAGGCTGAATTGCAAAAGTATTATCCGTATATAGCATCGAGTCAGGTTAAAATCACCGGAACTCCACAGTTTGAAATCCACCATAATAAGGAAGTTGTTATATCAAGAGATGAATTCTTCAGGAAATATGGGCTTGATCCGGACAAAAGCTATCTCTGCTTCTCTGGTGATGACGTGACCACGTCTCCTCACGATGAATATTTTTTGAATGATGTAGCCAAAGCTGTAAAGGAGCTGAATGAAAAAGGACAGAATATTGAGATTATTTTTAGACGTTGCCCGGTAGATTTTTCAGGACGTTATAATGCCTTTTTAGAAAAATATAAAAACATTATTACCTCCATTGATCCCGACTGGATCGGAAATGGAGATTCCTGGAACCAGGCCATGCCAGAAAAAACCGATTTAATACTGCAAACCAATATAGTAGAGCATACGTTTATGGTTATAAATGTGGCTTCGTCAATGGTGTTCGATTTTGCAGCAAAGGATAAGCCCTGTGCGTATTTAAATTATCAACTAAATTTAGACAATCAGAAAAAAGATATCAGGGAAATTTACCATTATGTACATTTTGAATCTATGCCAGAAGGAGACGCTGTTTTATGGATAAATGAAAAAGAAGATATTAAAAAAGTCATTTTACAAGCTTTAAAAGGATCGAATCAAGAAGTCTTGGAAAGAACCAAAAATTGGTTTAATAGCATCAATGAAAATTCTGGTCCTACTGCCTCCCAGCGTATCATGAACCAACTAAAAAGCTTAGGATAATATGCATATTTGTTTCCTAAGCCCGGAATACCCTCATAAACTTTCGAAACCCAGCGGGGGATTGGGAACGAGTATCAAAAACCTGGCGGAAGGACTGGTGGGAAAAGGTGAAAGAATAAGTGTGATAGTCTACGGACAAAAGGAAGATAAAAGTTTTTCGGAAAATGGTATTCAGTTTTATTTTTTAAAACAGCGCTATTATAAAGTCGGGGGATGGTGGTTTTATAGAAAATATCTTCAAAGATTCTTAAACAACTTAATTAAGACTGAACGGGTAGACCTCGTAGAAGCACCAGATTGGACGGGTATTTCTGCCTTTATAAATTTAAAGTGTCCACTGCTTATAAGATTGAATGGCAGCGATGCCTATTTCTGCCATTTAGAAGGTCGGCCTCAAAAAATAAAAAACCGGTTCCTTGAGAAAAGGGCATTGCAAAAAGCAGATGCCCTGGCCTCAGTAAGTGCTTTTACTGCTGATAAAACGAATGAAATATTCAGTTTAAATAGAAAATTCACCGTAATTCCCAACAGTCTGAAAACAGAAAATTTTAAACCGGCCCCGGTTGAAGTTATTCCAGACAGGATTTTATATTTTGGAAGCATTATTCGTAAAAAAGGAGTTCTGGAACTGGCGGGAATTTTCAATAAAGTAGTTGACCAGAGACCGGATGCAAAGCTTAATTTTATAGGAAAAGACGTGGTTGATATTTTTGAACACCGTTCCACCGTAGAAATGATCCAGGAACGTTTATCTACTTCAGCAGAAAAAAACGTAAAATTTATTAGCGAAGTACCTTATGAGGAAGTTCAGCAACACATAGGGGAGGCGCAGGTGGTGGTTTTACCTAGTTTTGCCGAAGCTTTGCCTATGACCTGGCTGGAAGCAATGGCGATGGAAAAAGCGCTGGTCACTTCAAATATTGGCTGGGCGCATGAAGTCATGCTCAACGGGGAAACCGGTTATACGGAGTCCCCGCGGGATCATGAGGCTTATGCAGGTAAAATTATCAAACTACTGGACGATAAGCTGCTGGCACAGGAAATGGGTAAAAATGCCAGAAAAAGGGTAGTTGAACAATTTTCTTCAGAATTAATAGCCCAGAGCAATCTGGAGTTCTATAGGAAGCAAATCAAAAAGTAGCATGGACAAAGTAAAAGTGTTTTTTAATTCAACACTTGGTCATTTCAGCCAGTTGTTTACAGGTCTGGAATTACTTTCCAGGAGCAAAAAAATCGAATTGGTATATGTTATGGACCTGTATAAATATCCCATTCATATTTTTAAAATTGAATACAATGGGCTGAACCTGTTTTTTGATATGGGAGATAACGCCGCGATAGATAATAAAATTTATATTGAAAGTGATTTTTATATAAAAAGAATGTTGTTACAATCTGATGGTTTAAAGCTTGAAAAGCTAATTCCATATGGATTTAATTATCAGGTTTATTTAGAAAATCCGTTTTTAAGAAAAGCATTTTTAAAAAATAAAGAAATTATTAAATATTCTTTACGGTACCATAAATTCCTTGCTAAGATTTTAGGTGTAAAAGATAGTGTAAACACCAATTCCTTGGTCAATATGGAATCACGACCAGCCTTTCAAAATAATATAACTTTTCGGGCGAGGTTATGGAATCCCGATAATAATGAGACTCCCTGGAAGAAGGAAGAAAGAAAAGTTCTGAACGATGAAAGAATATCTATTAATAGATTGCTTAATATGAAATATTCTCAAAAATTTAAGGGCGGCATTCAGGAAGATTCTTTTTCACAGAGAGAGTGTCCAGATTTACTTTTGAATAAAAAAGAATATCATAAAAACCAATATTTAAAAGTTTTAAAACAATCCGGAATAGGAATTGTAAATCAAGGTTTAGAAGGAAGCATTAGCTGGAAATTCGGGGAATATATAGCGCATAGTCTGGCAATTGTAACTACGCCCATCAATGATTATGTACAGTTAGGAACTTTTAAGGAAGGAAAACATTATCTGGCTTATACCAATACCGAGGAATGTCTTGAAAAGACCGACATCTTATTCCGGGATCAGGAATTGAGAACAGAGATGCAAAAGGCGAATTGGGAATATTATAATGAGTATCTGCACCCGGCCAGAAAGCTTCAAAAGATATTTGAAATTGTTCGTAGTAAAAACCAAAAAAATCATCCGGTCTAAATGATTGAACTGGTTCATAATAATTCAAAAACGCTAAAAAAAGTTTTTCGTGACGGGAAAGAGATTTCAGGTCTTTCGCAAGATATCATTGAAAATTTCTGGAGTCTGGCAAAAATGTACCCGGAAGATTGGATCTTCTGGATAGATCAACGATACTATGATCAATTCAATAGAAATGAGATTGATAGTATTTTTCATCACGATTTAATAATGGCTTCTTTCCCGGTTGCAACTCAGTTCTTTTCTGATGCCATT
>CAXGBX010000238.1:0-4233 GCA_964008195.1 uncultured Flavobacteriaceae bacterium | reverse complement strand
GTAAAAAAGTTTGCTGAAGATAAAAAGCTGGAGATTGAAACTTTAAAAGTCCGGGAAGCTTATAGAAAAGAATTTATGGGAAATGTTTCCCATGAGTTGAAAACTCCTCTTTTCACGGTTCAGGGATATATTTTAACCTTGCTGGATGGTGCCCATAAAGATAAAAATATCCGGAAAAAATATCTGGCCCGTGCTAATAAAGGCGTGGAACGGCTTATCTATATTGTAAAAGACCTTGATATGATCACAAAACTGGAAACGGGTGATCTGCATTTGCGTTATGAGACATTCAATATAGTAGAATTGATCCAGGCTTCTTTCGATCTTTTGGAAATGAAAGCGGCAAAGAAGGAGATCACTTTAACCTTCGATCTTGATTATGAAGAAGCAATTTATGTAAGGGCAGATAGAGAACGTATTCAGCAGGTACTAACCAACCTCATCGTGAATTCAATAAAGTATGGTAAAAAAGGTGGGACTACAGAAATAAGTATTGAAAACCTTATTAAAAATAAGGTTATTGTGCGATGTACAGATAATGGAGAAGGTATAGAGCAGGAAAACATTCCTCGGTTGTTCGAGCGTTTTTATAGAGTTGATAAAAGTGGCTCCCGTAAAGAAGGTGGTTCAGGATTAGGCCTTTCCATCGTAAAACATATTCTGGAGGCGCATGGGGAGAAGATCTATGTAGAGAGTGTTTTTGGAGTAGGAAGCGAATTTTCATTCACCCTCGAAAAAAGAAAAAAGATCCCGGAAGACAATGTTATCCCCGAAATTACTTAATCCCTGGTATTCTTCAATTCGCTTTAATTGAAAAAGATTGAATTCATTTTGCTTGCAAAATGGAGCGATTCCAAGTTTTTCAAGTCTTTTTGCCAGATATTCCTGTTCATACTGTCCTGGAGTTGGAATGAAAAAGGCTTTTTTCTCCAACTTAGAAAGGTCCATAATGGTAGTATAGCCAGATCTCGCTACAATATATTTGCTGGAATTCATGGCTTCTTCTAAATCTGTGCCAAATAGGTAATTTTTAATGTTGAGGTTGGGATTGGAAGAATAAAATTTTTCTTCGGAAATCACCCCTCTTACAAAGAAAGTTCTCGCTTCTGATCTATCGAATTCTTCTAGCAGAATAGACTCCAGGATGCTGCGTTGTGGCTCAGGACCGCTGAGCAGTATTAAATAATCATAAACTTCTGAAATAACTCTCTTCTCCAGTCGGCTAAGGGCACCTATATATTTTACATTCTCAGGCTTCACTTTGAGATGTCCCAGAACACCACTGAGGTTTTTTTCTTCGGAAGCATCAGGTACCCAGCATTGATCAAATTTTGTAATATATCGTTGATGGATATAGCTGCTTAAAAATGAAGTTTTTCCGCTTAAAACATTTAGTTGATGGGTGATAAATACATTTTTTTTAAACTTTTTGCTTCGAACGCCGAAACGGCTATCTGAAATTATTCCCTGAATATTAAAACTTTCAACGATCTCATTGGTAAGCTTTTCTTCTCCCCTGATGGCTTTTAGGATCTTAGGGCTATCTTTGATCATTTTCCATTTGAGAAAATTTCCATTCTCGGGATACCGAATTTGATAAGAGGGCAATTCAATATGAGTTAAATGCGGAAATTCTTTCTTTAAAAGTTCCAATGCTTGCCCATCTGAAGCGATAACAGGCTCATACTCATTTGCCTGAAGTTCATTTATAATAGGAATACAACGCGCGGCATGGCCCAGTCCCCAATTAAGCGTCGCTGCTAATATTCTCTTCTTTCTCATTTTACAAATGCATTCCTATAGACAGGTGGGTGATTTTCTTTAATTTTACCAAAATATTAATTTTAAGTGGGAAGCAAGAATAAACTTAAACGCTTTAAGGAAAACGAAAAATTTGAGAATGTTATCCAGCCTTCCAGGGAAGAGCTTACAGGTAGCGTATTTGAATTGAAAGGGCGATGGAGCGAGAACTTCTTCAAAAACGATCATCCAATCGTTCTTGAACTGGGTTGTGGAAAGGGAGAGTACACCGTGGAGCTGGCCAGGCAAAATCCTGGTAAGAATTTTATAGGAATAGACATTAAGGGAGCAAGATTCTGGCGAGGAGCCAAAACGGCTTTGGAGGAAGGTTTGGATAATGTCGCCTTTATAAGAACTCAGATTGAATTGATCGAACATGTTTTTAATGCTGATGAAGTTAGCGAGATCTGGATCACCTTCCCAGATCCACAGATCAAATTCAAAAGGACCAAGCATAGATTAACCAATACAGAATTTCTTCAGCGCTATAAAAAAATCCTGGACAAGGATGGGGTGATGCACTTAAAAACCGATTCCGAGTTCATGCATGGTTACACCTTAGGTCTTTTGCATGGAGAAGGACATGAGATTTTATACGCGCACCATGATATTTACAAGAACGAATATTCACCAAAAGAGGTGACTGGAATACAAACATTCTACGAAAAGCAGTACCTTGAAAAAGGAAAACCAATTACATATATTCAGTTCAAGATTAAATAAAGGATATTGGAAGAAACAAAGCTTTTCCTAATCACTTACTTTGCAGCCTTCATCGGGGTAGTGCCGCCTGGTTTGGTAAACATGACGGTAGCTAAAACCTGTGTTGAAAAGGGTAAGAAAAATGGACTCTATGTAGCTATAGGTGCAGGAATCGTTATCTTGATCCAGGCGTTTATAGCCGTTCTATTAGCGAAGTACATTTTTGATCATCCTTTTGTACGCAGAATGCTTTTGAGAGCAGGTTTAGTCGTTTTCTGTATTCTGGCAGTTTATTTCTTTATTCAGGCAAGGCATAAAAGAGGAATTAGTCATAACCGTGAAAAGGCTAATGCGAATAGTATTTTTAAAGGAATACTCATTGCTGCGCTTAATGTTTTTCCAATTCCTTATTTTGTAGCTATCGCAGGAGCCATGAATCTTAGTGGAGGAGAATTGGAATATGACTGGTCTCTTATTATTTCCTTTGCGGCAGCTGCCTGTTTAGGTAGTTTTACTTCGCTTTATCTCTACGTGGTTCTTTTTGATAAGATTGAAAAGAAAGCTGAATCTTTTGCCAAATATTCCAATTATTTCATGGCTGGTCTTATGCTGGTATTGATTATTGTAGCCTTAATAAGAATTCTCAACACATAATTTTGAAAGATAATTCAGGATTTTTTGAACGAGTTTACGAGGTTTGTAAGCAAATTCCTGAGGGTAGAGTGACTTCTTATGGGGCTATTGCCAGATATCTTGGGGCAGCCAGAAGTGCCAGAATGGTTGGTTGGGCTATGAATTCTTCCAAAAGCATGGAGAATGTTCCTGCGCATAGAGTGGTGAATAGAAATGGTTTGCTTACCGGTAAAAGCCATTTCGGTGGAAGTAAAGCGATGCAGCAGTTATTGGAAGATGAAGGTGTAGAGGTGCAGGAACTCCAAATCATCAATTTTGAAAGATATTTCTGGGATCCAATGAAAGAGCTTTCCTGAAAAAAGCTTGTATTTTTTCTCTATAATTTCCGACTATCATCTTATAAATCTAAAATGGCTAAATTCTTCGTATTCTTAGCTTTTACACCTATATTTGCGTTTAGAATCAGTCTATATAAGCTTAAGAATCTGATTAAAATTCATATATGAAATTAGATAGAAAAGAGATTTTAAAAGCCCTGGAAACCATAACTGTAGCAGGTGAAGGAAATAATATGGTAGATAGCGGTGCAGTTCAAAATGTGATGACTTTTGGTGATGAGGTGGTAGTAGATTTGGTATTGAGTACTCCTGCACTTCATATTAAAAAAAGAGCAGAAGTGGATGTGATGAAAGCTATCCATGAAAAAGTGTATGAAAAAGCAAAAGTCAAAGTAAATATTAAAATTGAGGCACAGGAAAAGAAGAAACCCGAGATCAAGGGGAAGGCTATTCCGGGTATCAAAAATATTATTGCGGTTGCTTCTGGAAAAGGAGGCGTAGGGAAATCTACAGTAACTTCTAACCTTGCCGTGACTCTTTCAAAAATGGGATTTAAAGTGGGAATTCTGGATGCAGATATTTATGGTCCTTCCACGCCTATGATGTTTGATGTGGAGGCTGAAAGACCACTTTCTGTAAATGTGAACGGGAAATCCAAAATGAAGCCGGTTGAGAATTACGGAGTTAAAATCCTTTCTATAGGTTTCTTTACAAAACCAAATCAGGCGGTGGTATGGAGAGGGCCTATGGCTGCAAAAGC
>CAXGBX010000237.1:0-4261 GCA_964008195.1 uncultured Flavobacteriaceae bacterium | reverse complement strand
AAATTGAAGAAAAATGAAATTCCGCAGAAAATTGTGAGTATTTCTTCTTCAGATGTTCAAATGGCAAGTGCGCAAACTTCCGCAGATTTACTGGAAAGTACCGGTCAGGTCTATATACAAAAAAGTCAAATGGGTGGTGGTAGCCCCATGATTCGTGGTTTCGCTACCAATAGATTACTTTTAACCGTGGATGGTGTGAGGATGAATTCAGCTATTTTCAGAAGCGGGAATCTTCAGAATGTAATTTCCGTAGACCCTATGCTCGTTGAAAGTACCGAAGTAATTCTGGGTCCCGGATCGGTGGTGTATGGGAGCGATGCCATTGGTGGGGTGATCAATTTTTATACACTCAAACCAAAATTCAGTTTTAACGATGGCACCTCTTTTTCCGGAAATATTTACACGCGCTTCGCTACAGCGAACAATGAGAATACGGTACATGCAGATTTAAATATTGGCCGGGAAAACTGGGCATTTACAACGGGAATTACCTATTCAGATTTTGGTGATCTAAGAATGGGGGAACATGGCCCCGATGATTATTTGCGACCGGATTATGCGGAAAGACAGAATGGAATTGATGTGATGGTTCCCAATCCAGATCCCTTGGTACAGAAGCCCACCGGTTATGATCAGATTAATCTTTTACAAAAAGTAAAATATATGCCCTCAAAAGACTGGGATTTGAATCTCGGGCTTATTTATTCTGAAACTTCAGATTTTCCCCGCTATGACCGGCTTTATAGGAAAAGGGACGGCGTTTTACGTGCCGCAGAATGGTATTACGGGCCACAAACCTGGTTTCTTGGAAATTTGAATATCAACCATAGGAGCAATACTGGGTTTTATGATAAAATGCAATTTACCGGAGCCTATCAGTTTTTTGGGGAAAGCAGGAATGATCGGAATTTTGGAGATCCCATATTATTTTCTACGGAAGAGAATGTAGATGCTTACTCCGTTAACCTGGATTTTGAAAAAGGCTTTTCAGAAAGTAAGTTGTTTTACGGTTTTGAGTATGTACTGAATACTATTAGTTCTGAAGGAAATTTCAGAAATATTGAAACTTCTGAAACCGGGGAAACCGCTAGCAGATACCCCGATGATTCTAAATGGCAATCCATGGCGGTTTATTCCAGTTATCAGTGGAAACTTACCGAAAAATTATCCCTGCAATCTGGAATTAGATATAACCACATTTTTATAGATGCCGGTTTCGATGATCGTTTTTATAATTTTCCTTTTGAAGAAGCTAATATCAGTACGGGGGCCCTTACAGGAAGTCTGGGTTTAAACTGGCGACAAAATAGTTTTGTAGGCTGGAGATTAGGTCTTTCAACGGCATTCAGAGCTCCGAATATTGATGATATTGGGAAAATTTTCGATTCTGAACCGGGCTCGGTAGTAGTTCCAAATCCAGATCTAAAACCTGAATATGCTTATAATGCAGAATTGGGTGCCGATTTTAATTTGTCTGATAATATTCGATTGGATCTAACCGGCTATTACACTTACTTGAATGATGCGATGGTTCGTCGGGATTTTAACCTGAATGGCGTGACTGAAATAGAATATCAGGGAGAGCCTAGCAGGGTACAGGCAATACAAAATGCGTCAAATGCCTATGTTTATGGAATAGAAGCCGGACTGGAAGTAGATTTTTCTGTAGCGTTAAGGTTAAAATCTCAATTTAGTTATACCAAAGGAGAAGAAGATACAGGAGATGGGTATGTGCCTTTGAGGCATGCGGCGCCTATGTTTGGAAATACACATTTGATCTGGAACAAAAGAAAATTGAAGTTGGATTTATTTGCTGAATATAACGGTGAATTTAAATTCAACGATCTTGCCCCGGGCGAGCAGGATAAGCCATACTTATATGCGTTAGATGCAAATGGGAACCCGTATTCTCCAGCCTGGTACACTTTGAATTTAACCGGACAGTATAAAATGAATGCGAACTGGCTGGCCACGATTTCTGTAGAAAATATCACAGATCAGCGTTATCGTACCTATTCTTCAGGAATCGCTGCTGCCGGAAGGAATTTGATTATCGCGTTGTCTTATAATTTTTAAACGTCACGGCGAAAGAGCGCAGCGAAGCACAGTTCATTCCGACGGTAGGAGGAATCTGAGGTATACTGGAACAATTCTATTAATAAGCTGAAGAGTAAAGCGACCGAAGCAGTCTAAAAGGTTGCATCGCAGGGGAAAAATCCCTTTTTTTATACACAGCCGTTAATTTAACAATTTGAATTAGGATTATTCAATCCCCCCCCCCCTATATTTATGCGATCGATAAATGTGCGCAGTTTATCGCTATTATAAACCAAATTATTAACTTTAAATTTTAAATTATGAAAAATAGAATTACGATTCTTATGGTTATTTTTTTCATTAGTAGCGTTGTCAATTTTAGTTTAAATGCTAAATCGCAAAGTGAGTCTTTTGAAGACGATCCTTACGAATGTTGGGATGTTGCTGATTCAACAGTTGACACTTTCAGGACTAAAAATGTATAATATAAAAGAATTGCTAGCCATGAGGAGGAATTTAATGTTTGGATAGCAGCTTATGATGGTTGTATGGGGAACGCACAATAATTTTTAAATATTTAGATTAATATTGATTATCAAAGTATGTATTTCAAGTTCTCCCTTTTTCTTTTCCTAATGTCTTTGTTCCAAATATTCTTGGAGCTCAGAATGGGTTTGTTTTGTATGAAAAACAATTAGCTGTCAAAGATGTAAAAGAAACAGATCCTGTTATGCGCAAAGCCATCACTAAATTAGAATCCTTAGAGTATGAATTATCCTTTGATGATGATTATGCATTATTTAGAAAAGTTGAAGGATTGGACACTGAAGCCAACCCTCTAGTTGAAGCGTTTACCAATTCTTTATCTGGATTTTCCGGAGAAATCTATTTTCAAAAAAATGACAAAAAAGTTATTCATAAAAAAGAATTTTCTGGAAAAATTTATTTAATTAATAAGGCTGAAATTAATTGGAAATTAATTAATGAAAAGAAACCAATAGGAGGTTTTATATGCTATAAGGCTACCACAGTAGACTATATAGAAAATTCATCAGGAACGCAAAAAATAAATATAACTGCTTGGTATGCGCCAGAAATCGCATTACCATTCGGGCCAGATGGCTTCGGAGGATTGCCAGGACTAATTCTACAGTTAGAAAACAATGGCACTATAACCAAGGTCAAAAAATTTGATTTTGTAGATGATGATAAAACCATAGCAATTGATTCGCCTACAAAAGGTACAATAGTGACAGAGAAAGAGTTTAATGAGTTGGTTTCAAATGCCTGGGCAAACAGAAATAACTAACAGATATGGTAAATAGAAAATAAAGGTTTGAATAGAAATTTGTTAAAAAATCGCCATTTTATCACGGCGATTTTTTAATTTATAAAATTTATAAGTTGCGAAAATTAGTCTGTACAATTTGCATTTTCATAATAGGTTATAGTTGCCTTGCCCAAAAATCTACCTACTCCGGAAAAGTTACAGATAGCATAGACAATCCCCTTCGTGGTACTAATTTAATCGCCATCCCCCAAAGTGATGCTTTAGGCATGGAATTTTCCATAACTGATGAGCAGGGCCGTTACCGTTTAAACCTGCAAAAAGATAGTATGTATGTATTAGAAGTAAGTTATTTGGGCTATCAAAAAATCACCGATACCATTATTGCTACCCAGGATATTACCCGGGATTTTACAATGAAAGAAAGCAACGAAAGCCTGGAAGAAATTGTCCTAAAAGCAAAAATGGCCGTGGTGGTTAAAGAAGATACCATTACCTACCGTACCAAAATTTTTAAAACAGGGGAAGAACGTAAACTAAAGGAAGTACTTGAAAAATTACCTGGTGTGGAAGTAGATCGTGCTGGCAACGTGACCGTAAACGGTAAAAGAGTAGATAAACTCATGGTAGATGGTAAAACCTTTTTTACCGGAAGCACCAAACTGGCCATAGAAAATATCCCGGCAGATGCGGTAGAAGAAGTGGAAGTACTGGATAATTATAGCGAAGTCCCCTTCTTAAAAGGCCTTGAAGACAGCGATAAAATGGCCATGAATATCAAACTTTCTGAAGGGAAGAAAAAATTTACTTTCGGGGATATAGAAGCCGGTGGCGGGATTGAGGAGCAGCTGCACTGAGCTGCCCGACGGGCCCAGGGCAAATTGGGGCGCCCCGGCCCCGGCGACGACGTATTGGCTTTTTGGGGGCGCTGCGTGG
>CAXGBX010000236.1:0-4263 GCA_964008195.1 uncultured Flavobacteriaceae bacterium | reverse complement strand
ACCGGAATTTGAATTTCTGTACCCTGCACGTCTATCAATGTAGTTCCCAGGCTTAAGTCTCCGCGTGCATTTGAATTTAAAATTTCCAAATCTTTAGATTCTCCTTCATAACTTCCGCTGAACTTGAAATTACCCGATCTCAGATTAAAGTTGACCGTTTGTAAAAGTTCATTAAGATCTTTTGAATTTCCTGATGCTTCAGCAGAGATAGCAAATCTAAACGGACTTTCTTCAGGCTTCAGCGTAAGCAGTTTATGAGCCTCCAGCTCTCCCTTTATATATGCTTCAGAATTTTTATATTTAATTCTAAACTCTTCAAGTTTGACGATGGAATCATTTTCAAAATATACTCTTGCGGCAAGATCTTCAGAAAGTAAATTTTTGTATTTCAGTGAGTCTATAACAATCCTGAGCTCCGGATCAAATTTATAAATATCTGCGAAAATGGCTGTTAAATCCCGGTTGTTGAGTTTTTTCTGAATACTGTCAGATTCCATAGTCTGAATGGTTTGCATCCACTTTTCAATATTTATGAATTCTGCATCCATTTGTAAAAAGATTTTCCCTTTACTTTCCATGCTGTCCAGCAAGAATCCCGGAAACTCGTTTATTGTACTTTGCAGCGTGAAGGGACGATGCTCATCTACTTCAACTACAAACTTTTTGAGCTTGATATTAGAATTCTCGACTTCCACGTTCAAACTATCCAAATGAATACCCATCTCTGCTTTTGGATAATAAAATTCAGCATTTTCCAATTTAAGATCACCATTCATGTTGTTCAGAAGTTGTTCAAATTCATGAATGTTTCCAATAACCTCTCCTGAAAAACCAAATTCTCCTTCTTTGATATCCAATAACTGAATATTAAAAAGATCCTGAAAAACCTTTAAAGGTCCTGAGGATTGTGTTTTTGCGTTCAGAAAAATTGGCTCCTGGCCCGTGTTATCTGGTTCCGGTACTCTAAGAGTACCCTGCAGCTCGGTAAAAGCATCATTATATTCAAAACTCAGATTATTTAATTGAACAGTTTCCGCGTTGAGAAGCTTTATATCTGCCAGTAAATTATCAAACCGAATCGTATTATATTCTACAGCATCGAGATTCAGTCTTAAGCGAGGTTGAAGTTTTTTGTAGAACGTCTCAAAACTCTCATGCAGGGTATTTAAATTATTTGTAGGTTTTTCTGAAGCTGGAATAAACTCCATGGCAGTGCTGATAAGATCATTGATATTAAGCTTTCTGGAATTAAGTTTTACATCTGCAGAAGCAGGAATTCGAGGATTGTCTGCCAGAAGCGAGGATGCGTTATTAACAGTTCCGGTAAATTCCAGATATTCGCCATTAACCAGGTTTATTTTAAGCTTATCCAAGCCCCAATTCTTGTTGTTCAGTGTAAGGTCTATGATCTCAACAGGAAGCTGAAGCTTATTTTTTTGTAGAACTACCCTTGTATCTCTCAAAGTGAAATTTCCGGTTGCATGATCTATCACTTCCTCAGCATTTGGGATATTACCTTCTATATGTGCGTCCAGGGCAAAATTACCACCAATAAAGTCAAAATTGTTGGTTTGGATAAGGTTCGCCAGGCTTTCGTTGGAACCTGATAATTTCAACCGGATATTTAAAAAGTTCAAAGCTTCTTCTGAAGACTGGAAGTAAGAATCAACAGCTGAAATTTCAAAGTCTTCCATTTTAGCTGAAAGATCATTGAAGACAACCTTGATATCCTTGCGGCCTGGTTTCTGATTTCTTTGATCTTCTTCCATATTTAGAGAATTGGTTAGATACCCATTAAAATTGAGATCGTTCAGTTGAATACGTTCACTAATTTTCAGCTTATTATTTGAAGTTGAAAAATCTGCATCTATATATGGAACGTCACCATACTTAAATTCTCCATTCAATTTTAGTTTGGTGACTAAAGGTTCTAATATTTGATAATTTGAAAGTTTTGCGGAAATACTATCAGGCAGTAAGGCTTTGAGTTCCTGGAAATCTGTCTCAGAATTGACAAGGCTAAAATGATATGTATCAGATTGGTTAAATCTGAAATCTGCTTTTGTAGTAAAATCTTGTGAACCGATTTTGAGCAAAAATTCGGGAATGGATAGCTGAGTTTTTTCCCTGTTCAGCTCAAAACTTGGATTTCCGCTAACTAAAGCTCCATTAATATAATTACCTTTGGTAGTATTAAAACCAAGATCGTTTACCAGGATATTAAAATCCAGACTTCCTGAGATCGTTTCATTGTTTCGCCTAATCTGTCCTGTAATCTTCTTAACCTCTAAATTGAAATATTTATTCAACATAGAATCTTTGGAAATAAAGATCACCTCCCGTAAACTGAAATTTGTCTTTTTGGAACTCAGCCATCCAGGCAGTTCGAACCCAGATTGAGCACGAGCCTGTTCTTGTTTCTTTAGTTCTATATATTCCGCTACAGTCTTATCTGATATTACTTCTGAATGTATTTTGGCCCTGTTTATCCTGATATCTTTAAATTCGAGATCTCCACTGATAAGGTCTTTAGCACTAATGTTAACCCTAACTTCATTTATAAAAATTGAAGATCTTTTATCAAGAATGGTATCAAAACTAGTTTGGTAAATGTCATTAATGGTAAATCCTACACTGGGAAAACCTTTTAAAAATGTAGAATTTACCTCTCCAATTTCCAGGCTGCCATTATTGTTGGTTCGGTACCACTCCTGTAATCCATCAATAAGAAGGTCCCTTCTTAACCATCCTATACTAAAAAGAATTGCTGGTGCTAAAAAAGCTATAGCCAGCGCAATAACTATGCGCCTGAGCCATTTGGCAACTGATTTTTTATTTCCTGGAGTTTTGGGCTTCAATTTATAATCTAACTGTTTCCGGTAAAAATAATACTTTCAAAGATTATCCAATAAGCTACTTTCTGGCTATTCCAATTATTGAAAAATTGGTTTTTTATTTTACTTCTTTTAGAATAAGCACAGGTAATTTTGGGTCAAAAGAAATCTCTTTTACTACCGACTTTGAGAAAAGTCTTGAAAAGAAGCCTTGTTTTCTTTGGTAAAGAGCCAGGAAGTTGCTATCCCTGCTTTCAATAAAAAGATGTACCCCTGTAGCTGGTGTTGTTTGTGTTAAGACATGAAAACTATTTTGTACACCATCCAGGTGTTGTTTCAGTTCTTCCTGAATTTGTTTTTGCTCCGGATTCAGTTTTTTATTTTCAGTATTGATATATAGTATGCGCACAGAGGCACCCATGATTTTTGAAAAATCTATAAGAGCCAATAACTCTTTCTGTTTAAATGGAATTCGAAGATTGGTAGGAAATACAATTTCAGCATTTGCCTGGGTTTTCCATTCATATACCTCTGGAATCACCAAGATAGGGCATTGTTCAATATTCTCGGTAATTTTCGAAATATCTTCAGAAGTGTGAATTAGAACTGAGTCACCACGGGAACCTAAGATAATAAGATCTACATCAAACTTATCGGCATTTTCCTGAATACCTTCCACAAGGTTTCCCTGATAAGAAATTGTTTCAAATTTATGATTTTGGTTTTCTTTCCTGAAACTTAGACCCTGCATGATTCTTTCAAGGCCTTTTTCTGAAACTTCTTTTCCATTGAGTTCTTTCTCTTCCTTTTTGCCCCGGGGGATAGCTTCTTTTAGGAAACCGTTGGATTGATGAACATTGATCAGATAAAAGGTGCAGGAATACTTTTTATATAAGTTCATCGCAAAAATGAGCGCGTTCCAGGAGTGTTTAGAGAAATTGGTAGGGATTAGTATCTTTTTTTCCATAGGTATTAATTGATTTTATAAATATACTAAAGACTTACGGTGAACAAGCTAATTCATCTAAAACAAAATTTGTTGATAGAATATTACAGTATTAAAGCAAAAGCCAATTCTAATTATGCTTGTCGGCTATTGCACCTGGATGAATTTTGTCATCTTGAGCGCAGTTTAAAGATAGATAAAAGACATCTCGACTGTGCTCAATGTGACAAAGCATATCAGTTTTTGATAAGGAATCTTTACAGATAAGCATTTCTGTTTTATGAGTAATTATGTGAAAATATTTTGATTAAGTTAATTTTTTAATAGATAAAGTTCTTATTATGAAAACCATAGCCTGTAATTTTACGTATATATTTTAAAATAAAAAAAAAGGAGGTATGGATGAAAAAATAAACTTGTAGAAAACTAAATGTTCAATATTAATTTTTATATATATAATTTTTTAAAAAGTTTTTTTTTGTG
>CAXGBX010000235.1:0-4264 GCA_964008195.1 uncultured Flavobacteriaceae bacterium | reverse complement strand
AATCAATTTTATACAGAATGGGAAGTCAAACTAAAGAATATTGATTTTAATGGTTTATCGAAAGATGGAAAAGCAGATTATGTGCTTTTAAGAAACCTGATCGAAAAAGAAGAATATCTGCTTAATCAGGATTACGATGCTTTTAAAGAAGTTGCTTCAGTAGTTGATTTTGCAGATAATTTGTACTCTTTTATTCAGCAAAGAAGAAGAGGAACTCAGCCAGATGCAAAAGCTTTGGCGATGACTTTTAATGATGCTGAAAAAAGGATTTCAGAAAAAATAAAAGTGCTTAAAAATAACGAATTTGAAGATTGGCTGAAGGCTGAAAAGGCTGCAGCGATCATTTATTCGCTTCAGCGTGGTTTGGGAGAAGCCTATAAGTTCTATTATGATTATGATCCAGATTTTACCTGGTGGATGAAGACTCCGTATGCTTCTTTAGATCAAAAATTGAAGGAATATGCTGAATTTCTTAGCGAAAACTATTCAAAAGATAGTCAGAAAGACGATGGAAGCGGAATTATAGGAAAACCGGTAGGTAGAAAAACATTGATCAAAAACCTCGAATATGAGTTTATTCCATACACTCCTGAAGAGCTAATCGAAACTGCCGAAAGTCAGTTTGCATGGTGTAAAGCTGAAATGATCAAAGCGGCTAAGGAAATGGGCTATGGAGACGATTGGAAAGCGGCTTTAGAGCATGTGAAAAATACTTATGTAGCGCCTGGAAAACAGCCAGAAGCGATTAATAGTTTATACGATCATTCAGTAGATTTTATCGAAGAGCGAGATCTAATTACCATTCCAGAACTGGCAAAAGAAACCTGGGGAATGATCATGATGACGCCAGAAAGACAAAAAGTAAATCCGTTTTTTACCGGTGGATGGGAAATTAGTATTTCGTATCCAACAGAAGGAATGGAGCACGAAGATAAATTAATGAGTATGCGTGGTAATAATCCAAACTTCTCATTTCCTACCGTACAACACGAATTACACCCGGGGCACAATCTTCAATTTTATATGAATCAGCGAAATAAACCTTATCGTAGTTCATTTGATACTCCTTTTTGGATGGAAGGTTGGGCACTTTACTGGGAAATCATTTTATGGAATAAAGAATTCCCACGTACTCCGGAAGAAAAAATGGGAATGCTTTTTTGGAGAATTCACCGTTGTGCACGTATCATTTTCTCTTTAAAATATCAGTTGGGAGAATGGACTCCGCAGCAATGTATAGATATGTTAGTAGACGAAGTAGGTCATGAATATGCCAATGCTGAAGCTGAAGTTCGCCGATCTTTTGCAACATCGTACACCCCGCCATTATATCAATTAGCGTATATGATCGGTGGACTTCAGTTTTATGCCCTTAGAAATGAACTTTTAGAAAAGGGATGGACAGAAAAAGAATTCCACGACCGCGTGATGAAAGAACACATGATGCCGGTGGCTGTACTTCGTTTGTTACTAGAAGA
Organism: uncultured Flavobacteriaceae bacterium; assembly: GCA_964008195.1. Classification (GTDB taxonomy): domain Bacteria; phylum Bacteroidota; class Bacteroidia; order Flavobacteriales; family Flavobacteriaceae; genus Christiangramia. The sequence goes on along the minus strand of CAXGBX010000235.1, from coordinate 2,786 downwards.
CAAAGAAATTCCTAAAAATTATAAAGCAAACTGGAAGTTCTCAACCGAATTTAAGTAATTCATTACACTCAAAATAACTCTAACTCAAACTCATTAAATGAAAAAATTAAACATATTATTTCTTTTGCTTCTGGTCTGTACGCTATGGTCCTGCGGAAAAGAAGAAAACGAAAATTTATTATCTCCGGCAAAGGATAGCGATATAAAAGAAAGTGGCTGGCAATACGAGCCCTGGAGCGCACCGGCTCATTATACAGATGCAGCTTCAGATCAATACGATTCGCAGGTACTTATGTTATCTTCAGATACCTTAACTGCTGAACGTTGGTTTAAAAAGATTGATGTAAAACCTTTTGCTACCTATAAAGTAACTGGTTTCGTAAAAACCGAAGGCGTAGAAGGCGAAAGCGAATATAGTGGTGCCGGACTACGACTTGGAAAATTCGAATTTACAGGTGATACTATTTTTAAGGGAGATACCGATTGGACAAAAGTGGACATGGAATTCTCTACTGAAATGGACGATAGCTTTATGCTAGAGCTTTTACTTGGAAAAAGAGGACAGGCAAAAGGAAAGATCTATTTCGATAATTTTCAGTTAGAAGAAATTTCAGCTAAAGAATTAAAACCGGAAATTACCGTAAACCTGGACGAAAAATTAGATCCTATGTCGCCATATATCTATGGGCAGTTTATAGAGCACATGGGAAAATCGATTTACGGCGGTATGTGGGCAGAAATGCTGGATGATCGTAAATTTTATTATGTTCCGGGTACAAAAAAATCACCTTGGGAAACAGCAGTAGATACCAATTTGGTTAGCATCGATAGTTCGTATTCATATTCACAGGGGAAATTACCGGTGTATCAGGTAGAAAATAATTTAAGCTTAAAACAACAAAAGTTAGCGCTTGTTTCTGGTAAAACTTATGAAGGGCGATTGGTTTTTAAAGGAAATGATATTAAAAAAGTTACTATTGCATTAAACGGAAATGAGGAGAGTTTCGATGTTTCTGGCAGTAATTTTCAGAAAATAACTTTTGAGTTTTCTGCTGAAGAAACCAGCGATAATGGAAGTTTAGAGATCACTTTTGAGGGAACAGGTAAACTAACATTAGCTGCAGCTTCTTTAATGCCAAGCGACAATATTAAGGGATACCGTCCTGAAGTGATCGAACTAATGAAACAATTAGATGCGCCAATTTACAGATGGCCTGGTGGAAATTTTGTTTCGGGTTACGATTGGAAAGATGGTATTGGTGATCCAGATAAACGTCCTACAAAATTTGAAAGAGCCTGGAATGGTTTAGAATATAACGATGTTGGTATTCACGAATTTATGCAGCTTTGTGAGATCTTAGAAACTAAAGCAAATATTGCAGTAAATACGGGTCTTGGAACGGCAGAACTTGCTGCTAACGAAGTTGAATATTTCAACGGACCTGCTTCTACAAAAATGGGACAATGGAGAGCTGAAAATGGGCATCCAGAACCTTATAATGTGAAACTTTGGGCCGTAGGAAACGAAATGTTTGGTGATTGGCAGTTAGGCCACATGCCAATTGAAGATTATGTGAAAAAGCATAATAAAGTAGCTAAGGCAATGTGGGATGTAGATCCAAATATCGATCTTATTGCTGTTGGTTATCCTGGTAAATGGAATGATATGATGTACAAGAATAGTGCAGAATATATGACTTTTATTAGTGAGCATTTTTACAAACAAAACTGGCATGCCGGTGGTTTGTTAACACACGTAAACCAAATGCCAGAAGTAATCGAGGCGGTAGCTGAAGAACATAGAAGAGCTCGTAGAGAAATCCCTGGCATTGCAGAGAAGAATATCAAAATCGCGATGGACGAGTGGAATTACTGGTATGGGCCGCATGTTTACGGTTTATTGGGTACACGTTACTTTTTAAGAGACGCTTTAGGTATTGCTGCCGGTTTGAATGAATTCTCTCGCCAGTCTGATATTTACTATATGGCCAATTATGCTCAAACGGTGAATGTAATTGGAGCGATAAAAACCACAAAGACCGATGCCTGGTTAGAAGGAACGGGATTAGTTTTAAAATTATATCGCCAGGAATTTGGTACGCAGCCGGTTGAATTTACCGGATCTCCAGAGCCTTTAGATGTTTCAGCTACGCTAACAGAAGATGGTGAATTTCTTACCATTTCAGTAGTAAACGCTACACATGAGTCGCAATTTTTAAAATTAGACGGAATTTCAGAAAGCATAGCTACTTCAGGAGAATCATTTATTATTTCAGGAGAAAATGATATGGTTTTTAATGATGAAGAAAATAAAGAGCGCATTAGTATTTCTGAAGCTGGAATAGAAATTTCAGAAAACGCTATAGAAATTCCGAAGGAAAGCGCAGGAATCTATAAGTTTAAAGTGAATAAATAAGTCGGCTAAAGAAATACTTTTCCGACGAAAAAAATATTAAAAATAGAAGTCAGGATTAGCCATTTTTGGATGTAATTCTTGAGAATTGAGTAAAAAATGAACATGAAAACTAAATTACAGACATTGCTTTTATTGTTTTTGATAACGATAACGGCAAATGCACAGCAGGAATCTACCTATTGGGACAACCTTAAAGACCGGGAATCTACACTAGGGATCGAAGAAGGTTTTACTGAGGTAAAAACCGATGAATTTACACTAAAACTGGTAAATGCCTCACAAACCGTAGCGGGCTTATACCCAAATTCAGATCCAGATTTCGATTTTACTCCGGGTGAACGTATCGAGATTCGTGATAAAGACGGTATCT
>CAXGBX010000234.1:0-4270 GCA_964008195.1 uncultured Flavobacteriaceae bacterium | reverse complement strand
CCGAATCAATACTACACCTATGAAACGATTATCATTTCTGCTATTGGCAATCTTACTGCCAATAGTTTGCAATTCACAGATTAAAAAAGAAACGCTTTCCTCACAGAAACTTGGTGAAACCAGGGAAATAAAAATCCAGTTACCCAGGAATTACGAAGAAAACAAGGATAAACGCTACCCCGTGGTGGTGGTGCTGGATGGGGATTATTTATTAGAGCCCGTAGCGGGAATGGTAGACTATTATTCTTACTGGGAAGATATTCCTGAAATGATTGTTGTGGGTATAAATCAGGATGGGATTAGAACTGATGACACTTCTTACTCTGAAAATAGTTTTCTGCCGGAAGGGAAAGGAGCAAAATTCTTTGAGTTTATCGGCATGGAATTGCTTGCTCAATTAGACCAGAAATATAGAACAGCGAATTTTAGAATTATCGTTGGACATGATTTCACCGCTAATTTTATCAATTATTATTTACTGAAACAGACACCTGTTTTTCAAGGCTACATTAATTTAAGTCCAGATCTGGCTCCCGAGATGGCCAACAGGATTACAGAAGCACTAAAAACCGCTGAAACAAAAAAATGGTTTTATCTAGCGACCGCCAGTGACGATATCCCTGCTCTGAAAACCGATATTATGAGCTTTGACAATCAGCTTAAAAATATCGAAAATGACAAGGTTAGCTATAAATTTCAGGATTTTAATGATGAAACCCATTACTCACTAGTTGGCAAAGCAATACCTTCAGCAATATCCAGCATGTTTGAAATTTACCGACCAATTTCAACAAAAGATTATAATGAAATTCTACTTCAAACCTCAGTTTCTCCAACTGAATATTTAGCCGATAAGTACAATTCTATAGAAGAACTGTATGGAATTAAAAGAAAAATTAGCATTAACGACTTTATGGCAATTTATAAAGCCATTGAGAAAACCAGAAACTGGGAAGCTTACAAAGAATTATACAAAATGGCTTTTGATCATTATCCGGGTACGATGTTGGGGACATTTTTTGAAGCCAGGTATGAGGAGGAAACTGGAAATCCCAAGAAAGCAATGCGAATTTATCAGAATGCCTACGGACAGAAAAAAATTGCTTTTATAGACACAGATTTTATGCTCGAAAAAGCCGATGCGATTAAAAAAGATTTCGGTTATTAGCGTAAAATAGATCTATTAAATGGCCAAGGTCAAGACTGCATATTATTGTCAGAAATGTGGAGCGCAGTACTCTAAATGGCAGGGAAAATGTAATTCCTGTGGAGATTGGAATACCATCGTTGAAGAGTTAGTACAGAAACCTGATCCAAAAGACTGGAAAACTTCAGCAAAAAAAGAGGCTAAAAAGGCTGCAAAACCACTATTGCTCGCCGAAATTGAAAATACCCCGCAAAACCGAATGATTACCGGGAACAATGAACTGGATCGAGTTCTTGGCGGTGGGCTTGTTCCCGGCTCTTTAACGCTTCTAGGAGGCGAACCAGGCATTGGAAAAAGCACGCTTTTATTACAAATTTCATTAGGCTTAAAATATAAAGTACTCTACGTTTCGGGAGAGGAAAGCCAGCAGCAAATAAAAATGCGGGCAGAACGTATTAACCCTAATCCTGCCAACTGCTTTATTTTAACTGAAACCAAAACTCAGAGTATTTTCCGCCAGATAGAAGAAGTGGAGCCTGAGGTTGTTATTATAGATTCCATTCAAACGCTTCATAGCGATTATATTGAAAGTTCTCCCGGAAGTATTTCACAAATTAGGGAATGCACCGCAGAGCTTATCAAATTTGCTAAAGAAAGCAATACACCAGTGATCCTGATTGGTCATATTACCAAGGAGGGTAGTATTGCCGGCCCAAAGGTCCTGGAACATATGGTAGATACCGTTCTTCAATTTGAAGGCGACAGAAACCATGTTTACAGGATTCTAAGGGCCCATAAAAACAGGTTTGGTTCTACCCATGAACTTGGAATTTATGAAATGCAGGGAAGCGGATTGCGTGAAGTAAGCAATCCTTCTGAAATCCTGATTTCCAAGATCGATGAAGATCTTAGCGGTACCGCCATAGCTTCCACGCTTGAGGGAATGCGCCCTTTGATGATAGAAATCCAGGCATTGGTAAGCACTGCGGTTTATGGAACACCTCAACGGTCCACAACAGGTTATAACGCTAAAAGACTCAATATGCTGCTTGCCGTACTGGAAAAAAGAGCAGGTTTCCGGCTAGGTGCTAAAGATGTCTTTTTGAACGTTACCGGAGGTATTAGTGTAGATGATCCCGCCATAGATCTCGCCGTAATTGCGGCAATCCTTTCTTCTAATGAGGATGAAGCTTTAGAAAAAGATACCTGTTTTGCCGCTGAAGTAGGACTTGCAGGGGAAATTAGACCCGTTACCCGAATTGAGCAGCGAATCATGGAAGCTGAGAAACTAGGTTTTGCGTCTATCATGCTTTCCAAACAAAGTAAAATTCCGAAGGGAGATTTCAAGATTAGAATAATTAAAGTAGCGAAAATCGAAGATGTTGTTAGTCATCTTTTTGGCTAAAAATGGCATAATTACTGATTATATTTGGCTCCATTAGAGTGAAATATGCGATTAATCAAACCATTATCTTTTTTACTAGTATTGCTGCTTTTTTCCTGTTCTCAACTCGAAAAAGCAGAAAACATCATTACCGGGCTTTCCGAAAAAGAACAATATAAAAAAGATCGAAATATCTCAGATGAAATTTTTGAGCTATGGGAAACGCGTATTTCTACAGCTTTAAAAGACAGTCTGGAAATTGAATTGCCATATTTCGAAACCGGCGAATTAAAACCGAGGAATTTTGCCATCTATTCGTACGCTACTTACCTCATTCCCGGGGAAGTCATAGAAGCCCAAATAAACACTGACAGCTCCTCCACGCTTATTTTTTCTGAACTCTATAAAAAAACAGATTCCGAAACCGGCAAATTTGAGAAAATAAAATCCGGGAAATCCCAGTCAAAAAATCTAAGGTTTGAGATTCAGAAGAAAGGCTTATATAAAATTGTGATTCAGCCGGAAATTGAAGCAAATACTCCATTTGAAATTGAAATAAAAAAATCGCCCACCTATTTATTTCCTGTTTCCAACGGTAATAATTCAGATATAGGAAGTTACTGGGGAGATATTCGTGATGGCGGCAGAAGAAATCATAAAGGAATAGATATTTTTGCCAGTAGAGGCACGCCCGTAATCGCACCTATTCCCGGAAGAGTTGGTTTTACGGGAGAAAAAGGGCTTGGAGGCAAACAGGTATGGCTTAGAGACGGTAAGCGAAAACAGTCGTTATACTACGCACATCTGGATAGTATTGTTCCAAATCTAAGTCGCGTAAAGATAGGAGATACACTAGGTTTTGTAGGGAATACAGGGAATGCGAAAACCACTCCGCCGCACCTGCATTTTGGCATTTATAAAAGCGGTGAGGGTGCTATTGATCCGTTAGGCTTTGTTTACTTAACCGAAGAACCTGAAAATATCCGTTCTACTGAAGAAAAAATTTCTTCTCGATTGAAAGTAAATGCACCAACGGCTAACTTCAGAAACAAACCCGCTTCGAATAATTCTTCAGTAATTAAAAAAGGTACAATTGGTGAAATATTAAGCGTACAGGGAAAAACTGCCGACTGGTTTCATGTACGCGACAGTCTAGACAGGTCTATGTTCATTCACGAAAGTCTGGTTCAGCAAATTAATTAAGGAGCTGGATTTGGGATGGTATCATGAATTTTATCTATCTCTTTCAGGATTTCTTCAGAAAGTACCACCTCAATGCTTTCTATATTTTCCTTAAGTTGCTCCAGACTGGTAGCACCAATAATATTGCTGGTCACAAACGGCTGCTGATTGACAAAAGCTAAAGCTAAATGTGTTAAACTCATATTAGATTTATCTGCCAGTTCTTTATATTTTTTTGTCGCTTTTACCGCCTCTTTATTGGAGTATCTATCGTATTGAGGAAAAAGACTAAGTCTTGTATTTTCTTGAATTCCATTTAGATGTTTTCCGCTTAAGGTTCCCATCCCCAAAGGAGAATAAGGAAATAAACCTACATGTTCGCGATGCAGAATTTCTGTTAGTCCTATTTCATCTTTTCTATTCAGCAAATTATAAGGATTCTGAACCGTTACTACTCTGGGAAGTTCATTTTTACTTTCTTCCAGAAAACGCATTAGCCCGAAGGGAGTTTCGTTAGAAAGACCAATATGTCTTATTTTACCCTGGTCTACAAAAGA
>CAXGBX010000233.1:0-4270 GCA_964008195.1 uncultured Flavobacteriaceae bacterium | reverse complement strand
TAGAGCCGATAATGTAAAATTTACCGCGGTTTTTGATCCTACTATAGATAATGAACTTATTCTTGATTCTAATCTAACCGAAGCAGGTGAATTCATTAAGCTTAAAGGCATCGCAAAGAATAAAACCGGTATCGTTTTAAAAATTAACTCCCTGTATAAAATCATTTAATATATTCTGACTTTATATTTTCATAGTTCCGCTCTATTGTATTCTACTTAATCTAAAAAGTAGATGAAATTTATCATTATCTCTAATTCTACCATTCTGTTATGTTCCTCTCTGAATAAACAATACTTTTGCAATAAATGATTTCAGAGTGATAAAAGAGCCGGTTTTTCAAAGAAGATTTGATGATCTTAATTGCTGTGTCATTGTACCAACCTACAATAACGCACAGTCTCTCGATAGTTTCTTAACCGACCTTAAGCTCTACACCAACAGGATCATTGTTATTAATGATGGATCGACAGATGATACTGCTGAAATCTTAGAAAAGCATCCAGATTTTCATCTTAAAGTTCATCATGAAAACAAGGGTAAAGGAATAGCGCTAAAAACCGGTTTCGGTTTTGCTGAAGAATTAGGTTATGCCTATGCGATTACCATAGACTCAGATGGGCAGCATTATCCTGACGATCTTGATGTTTTCCTTACCGAATTAGAAACCAGGAATGTAAATGATCCTGAATTACTGCTGGTGGGTGATAGAAATATGGGACGGGATGGAATTCCGGGAAAAAGTAGCAAAGGAAACAGGTTTTCAAATTTCTGGTTTCTGGTGGTTACCGGGATAGAACTTCACGATACCCAGAGTGGTTATAGATTATACCCTGTAAAGCTTGTTAATTCATTAAAATTAATCACCTGGAAATTCGAATTGGAGATCGAGGTTCTGGTGAAAGCTGCCTGGAAAAAGGTGGAAGTAAAGAACACTCCAATCAAAGTTTTATATCCGAAAGGAGAAAGGGTCACTCATTTTAGACCATTCTGGGATATTGTTAGAATTGTCCTTTTATATATGTGGTTTGTTTTGGTGAGCTTCTTCTATATTCACCCGAGAAATAAATATCAGGATTTCAAGAATAAGGGATTTAAGAGATTCTGGAAAGAGGATATTATTAAAAATCAGGAGCCGGCACACAAAAAGGCTGCAGCAGTGGCTTTGGGCGTATTCGTTGGAATTTCACCCTTTTGGGGGCTCCATACATTACTTGTATTTACACTGGCCGCTGTTTTTAAATTAAATAAGGTTATAGCCTTCTTATTCTCGAATATAAGTATACCGCCTTTTATTCCTTTTATCGTTTATGCCAGTTATCAAACAGGCTCCTTAATTACCGGGAAAGGGTTCGATTGGGACCTAAAGCTTCAAAATTTGGAGACTGGTACAGATGTGTTTCTGGGATTATGGCAATATATTATGGGAAGTCTGGCGCTGGCCATTGTAGTGGCAATTGCTATCTGGATTGTGTTTTATTTTTTATTTTCGGTATCTAACCAAAAGCAGGTGATAAAACCTTAATGCAAAAAGCTTTATTCAATATTCATAAGTATCTGAAAAACCATAAAATTCTCGGTTTTTCAATCCTATTTTTGTACACAATTCTCGTTAGTTATTTTGCCTGGAATATTGATCTTGAAGAAGATATTACAAAACTTATCCCCGGAGGTGAAAAACAGGAATTACTCAAAGAGATATTAAATGAAGTTGATTTTTCAGATAAACTAATCGTAAGTATTTCTGCGGAATCGAACGATGTAAACCCCAATTCTTTAGTCGTTTATGCCAACGAATTTACCCAAATACTCAAAAAAGATTATTCAGATTATATCCTCGAAATTAAAGGCAAGGTGCCTGAAAAGGATATAAAGCAAATCTATAATTTCGTCTATACAAATCTCCCTATTTTTCTTAATGACCGGGATTACTTTGAGATTGAAAACCGTTTATATCCCGATAGTATTAATACCCGTCTGGGTTCAGGTTTCAGGCAATTAATGTCTCCCACAGGCTTTGTTACCAAAGATTATTTTTTAAGTGACCCGCTTAATTTCACAAATCTTGGTCTCGCAAAACTTCAGGAATTACAGGTAGGAGACAACTTCAGTATTTATAAAAATTACCTGGTTACCAAAGACAAAAGGAATATCATTCTTTTCTTAGATCCTGTTTACCCGGCTTCAGAAACTAATGAAAATAAAGTATTTATTGATTCTCTGGAAGAAACGGTAAACAAATTAAATAAGGAGCATGTTTCTATAGAAGCCAGCTACTTTGGAGGTGTTTTATATTCCCTTGCCAATGCAAACCGCATAAAAAAGGATATTCAGCTTACTATGGGAATTGCTATAAGTTTACTCCTTTTACTGCTAATACTGTTTTATCGCAAAATTTATACTCCACTTTTATTATTCCTTCCTAGTATCCTGGCCGGGATTTCAGCAATTGCTGTACTTAGTATTAGCAAAGGAAGCGTTTCTGCCATTTCACTGGGAATAGGGGCCATTTTATTAGGCGTAACCTTAGATTATGCACTTCATATACTTACTCATTTTAGAAATAACAGGGATGTAGAACATCTTTATAGCGATATTTCAAAACCGATTTTGATGAGCAGTGCAACTACTGCCATTGCGTTTCTATGTCTTATTTTCGTACAAAGTGAAGCTTTAAATGAACTGGGCATCTTCGCGGCTGTAAGTGTGCTTTTTTCTTCGGTCCTTGCTCTTATACTAATTCCTTTGTTTTATAATCCCACGGAAAAATCTTCTAATAGAATTACATTTCTTGATAAGATCGCTGCGGTAGATTATTCCAGAATGCGGCCATTAGTCATAGCAATCATGGCAGTTTCTGGTTTTTCCCTATTCATTTTTAATAAAGTTGAATTCAATAATGATCTTTCAAAATTGAATTATGAGCCACCTGAAGTAAAAGAACTGGAAAGAGAAATTGAAGCTCTGACAGGAACAACAGGGAAAAGTGTCTACATGGTAGCTTATGGAAATACAGTAGATGAAGCGCTTCAGCAGAATAATAGATTATATCAACAACTTCAGAAATTCGAGAATGAAGGTTTAATTAAAAATTTTAGCAGTATTGGTGGGGTGATTCATTCTACTACTACCCAGGCAGAAAAGATTGAAAAGTGGAATTCATTTTGGACTGCTTCCAGGACCGATAGCGTACGAAAGGACTTAATCAATCTTTCTTCGGAATATGGATTTAAGTCGGAGACTTTTAATAGATTTTATTCCCAGTTGGAAACGAATTTTGAGACCATTGGTCTAAATGATTATAAATATGCCGGTTCTCTTTATTTAGATGATTTTATTTCTAATGGTGATGAGCTGGCTACCGTAACCAGCACGGTAAGTTTAGATGCAGACAAAGCCGATGAATTTGTAGCACTTTTTGAGGGTGAACAGGGTGTGTTCGCATTAGATCGCAAAGCGATGAACCAAAATTTTCTTGGGAGTTTAAAAGCAGATTTCAATAAACTTATTCTTTTATCTATCCTGGCGGTTTTTATCGTTCTGTTAATTTCTTATCGAAACCTCGAAATTAGCCTTTTCACCTTGTTGCCCATTGCGATCACCTGGATTTGTGCTTTAGGCATCATGGCTATATTTCATATAGAATTCAATATTCTGAATATTATTATTTCCACTTTCATTTTTGGTTTGGGACTGGACTATAGTATTTTTATTACCAACGCCTGTTTAAAGGAATATGAAACAGGTAGCCCAGAATTAAAAACTTATCAAACCTCTATTCTAATTTCGGTAATTACCACCTTATTAGGAATGGGAACGCTAATATTTGCGCAACATCCGGCATTAAGGTCTGTTTCAATTGTTTCAATAATTGGCGTTATAACTGCAGTTTTAGTAAGCTTCGTTATACAGAGGTTTATTTTTAGAAAGCTTGTTCTGGATAGGGCCCATGATGGGAAAACTCCTTTTTATTTCAAAATGCTTCTGGATTTTAAAGGAAAGATTACACAAAATGAGAGTGAAAAATTATATCGTAGACGGGCTGTTCTGGATAATTACAGGTATAAGCCGGTATATCCACTGGTAAAAAAGAAGTTTAGGGAGATCAGGGAGAAAAATGTTAGACTAAGCAGGTATATTGAGAATGCTGAAAGTATTACAGTGATTAATTCTGGCTTCGGAATCATTCCCATATTTCTTTCATATAAATTTGAGAATTCCAGTATTTCTGCTTTAGAAACTGATGCTGAACTTTTAAATATTTCAAGAAAT
>CAXGBX010000232.1:0-4273 GCA_964008195.1 uncultured Flavobacteriaceae bacterium | reverse complement strand
AAAGATAATTAGAGAAAATAAAAGTAATAAGAAACTGTCCATTCAGGTTAGCCTGAATGGACTTTCTTTTTGTATCCTGGATCAACAGGAAAAAAAAATCACTTACTTCAAAAGAATTGATTTTGAAAAACAACTAGATCCAATAAAAATACTTTCGCAAATTGAGCTTACTTACGAGAGTGAAAAGGAGCTTAATCAACCGGTTGACGATGTAGTACTTCTATTTACAAACAGTCTATTTACCCTGGTTCCTGCAATACTTTTTGATGAAAACAATGCTGCGAGTTACCTGAAATTCAATACAAAGATCCTTAAGACAGATTTCATTGCATTTGATAAGATAGATAAGCAGATTGTAAATGTATATATCCCTTATGCCAACATCACTAATTACTTTTTTGATAAGTATGGTGAATTTGAATATAGGCATAGCCTGAGTGTATTAATTGAGTCATTGCTCCATACTTACAGTAAAAACAATAAACCTAAAGTCTATTTACATTCACATTTGAAGACTTACGAATTGGTAATTATTGAAAATAACAAATTGATTTTTGCCAATAGCTTTGAATATGAAACCAAAGAAGATTTTCTTTACTATCTACTTTTTACAGCAGAACAACTCAATTTAGATCCACAGGAATTTGAGCTTATCTTGCTTGGTGATATTTCCAAGGATTCTGAAGAATATAGGATGGCATGGGATTATATCAGGAACATTTCTTTTATGGGACCATTTCATTCCTTTCAATTTAATTCAGAAGCTAAACCTAAAGAAGAACTCACCGAATATCTTTTAATCAAGTCATTGTAATGCGAATTATATCAGGAACACATAAAGGTAGGAGAATTATAGCTCCGTCAAAACTTCCAGTTAGACCGACTACAGATGTAGCTAAGGAAGCATTATTTAATATCCTGAACAATTATTATCATATTTCAGAACTGAGTATTCTAGACCTTTTTTCGGGAACTGGAAACATTGCTTACGAATTTGCTGCCAGAGGTGCCGAAGATATTACTTCTGTAGATGCGCATTATGATTGCGTAAAATTTATAAAGAAAACTTCTGCAGAACTGGGTTTCCCAATAACCACTATCAAAAGTGACGTTTTTAAATATCTGGAAAAAGCTTCGGTTAAAGCAGATGTTATATTTGCAGACCCACCTTATGATTTTGAGGATGAAAAATTCGCGAAAATTACTGAGCTGGTATTTCAGAATGAGTTGCTTAATGCGAATGGGGAATTAATCATTGAGCATTCAAAGCATACTGATCTTTCAGAATTGAAAAATTTTCGAGAAAGTAGGAAATACGGCAGTTCTGTTTTTAGTTTCTTCGAATAATTAGTTATCTTCAGCTATGACTAAATCTACAAAGACAATAGAGCTTAGTTTTACCGAGCTTGAATTTTATGATTCAGTAGTGATTTCAACAGTTAAGGATGATGTTCTGTTCGAAAAGCATCATATTGAAGAATTACGAACTATTTGTGCAGATTATTTTAAAGGTGGACACTTTGTATATATCGCCAACCGGAGGAATAATTATAATGTAAACCCTACGATTTACATTAATCTTATTCAAACAAAAACCTTGCAGGGAGTTGCTGTGGTAAGCGAAGATATAGGTAAATTACAAACTGCAAATTTCGAAAAGCAATTTTCCCCTGTTCCTTATGAACTGTTTCATAATAAGGAAGAGGCACTGGTATGGGCTTACAGAGTTTTAAAATTAGAATAAGTATGAAGAAACTTCTTCAATATCTTACCACTCCCCTTCTCCTACTTTTTTTTATCAATATGAATTCTCAAGCTTATAAATTAATCTGGAACGAAGAGTTTAATCATTCGGGAAAACCAGATCCCGAAAAATGGAATTTCGAAACAGGGTTTATCAGAAATCTTGAAGAGCAGATTTATACAAAAAGAAGAAAGAACATTCGTGTTAGAAATGAAAAGCTGGAAATAATTGCCAGAAAAGAAAATTATAAAAACAAAAGGTTTAATCCTAAAATCAAGAATTACCGGATAAATACCGAAATGGCTGAATATACTTCTGCCAGCATTAATACAAGAGGAAAATTTGAATTTAAATATGGCCGGGTTGAAGTAAGGGCTAAACTTCCATCTGGAAATGGTGTTTGGCCTGCGATATGGATGCTGGGAGCAAATTTTGAAGAGATTGAATATCCTTATGCCGGGGAGATTGATATTATGGAACATGTAGGTAAGAAGGCGAACGAGGTGCATGCAACCGTGCACTTTCCCTGGGATAATGCCGCCGGTATAAAATCTAATGGAGGCTCAATCATAATTGACAATCCATCAGAAGAATTTCATGTATATTCTGTAAACTGGACTTCTGAAAAAATTGAATTTCTAATTGATAATTCTTTGTATCACAGTTTTGATATTGATCAGGCCGGAAACGAGCAAAATCCTTTTAGAAAACCTTTTTATTTAATTCTAAATCTTGCTCTTGGAGGAAACTGGGCAGGACCTGCTGACCCAAATATTTTTCCGCAGAAATTTGTTATTGATTATGTTCGGGTATATAAAGAAATAGAAGAATAAAAAAGCAGGCCTGTAAGCCGGATTCTGTCATCCGATAATAAGATCGGATTCCTTATCATTTATCTGAAATTAGCGTTGCCACTAATTTTTAGCTGCCTACCCTCCGGCAACGGACGGGCGATCCTTAAATGCCGGTATACATGGCATTGCACCGCATAGAGTTTACCTGGTTTCACTACAGCTTCACCTGTACATTCTTTCTGTTGCACTTGTCCTGATCTCACGACCGGTGGGCGTTACCCACTATGCTACCCTATGGTGTCCGGACTTTCCTCCCTGATCCCGATAGCTATCGGGAAATGTCAGAGCGATAAGGCGGCCTGCTTGCGGCAAATGTAAGAGATTTTATGTTGATTTCTTCCAGTATTTGTTCATAAATAAGCTTTCCCAGACCAGAGTTTAGGATTGTGATTTTTATATTTGTAATTCAATTCTTTTTGATGGATCATTTTGTAGTATCGGCAAGAAAATACAGGCCACAAACTTTTAAAGATGTTGTAGGCCAGCAGGCTATTACCAATACCCTGGCGAATGCCATAAAAAATAATCACCTGGCACAGGCTTTATTGTTTACGGGACCTCGTGGGGTGGGTAAAACTACCTGCGCACGTATCCTTGCTAAAATGATCAATCAAAGGGAGACACAGGATCCCGATGAAGATTTTGCCTTCAATATTTTTGAGCTGGATGCCGCTTCCAATAACTCTGTGGATGATATTCGGAATTTGATAGATCAGGTTCGAATTCCCCCACAAGTTGGAAATTATAAGGTCTATATTATTGATGAGGTACACATGCTTTCAGCTTCAGCTTTTAATGCATTTCTGAAAACGCTGGAAGAGCCGCCAAAACATGCAATCTTTATTCTGGCGACTACAGAGAAACACAAGATTATCCCTACGATCCTATCACGTTGCCAGATATTCGACTTTAAAAGGATTACCGTTACCGATGCAAAGAATTATCTAGCTTATATTGCCGAACAGGAAGGAATAAATGCGGAAGATGACGCTTTGCATATTATCGCTCAAAAGGCAGATGGTGCCATGCGGGACGCCCTTTCAATTTATGACCGTGTGGTTAGTTTCAGTGGAAATAATTTAACCAGGCAAGCGGTTACAGAGAATCTGAATGTTCTGGATTACGATACCTATATGCAGGTAACAGATCTAATTCTGGAAAATAACATTCCTCAATTACTGGTTAATTATAACGATATTCTTTCCAGTGGTTTTGATGGGCACCACTTTATAGCAGGACTTGCTTCACATTTCAGGGATTTATTAGTTTGTAAAGACCAAAAAACGATTAGCCTACTTGAAGTCGGCGAACAAACAAAGGCAAAGTATTTCGAGCAGTCGCAAAAAGCTTCTCATCAATTTTTACTGGAAGCAATAGAACTTGCAAATTCCTGTGATCTAAAATACAAGAATAGTCATAACCAAAGACTATTGGTGGAACTCTGCCTAATGCAACTCGCATCCGTTACTTTCGATTCAGAAAAAAAAAAGTCTGACCGTAAAATAATTCCAGCTTCAAATTTTGAACAGGAAGCGGTAAGCATTTCTTCGGAAAAGAGGGAACTTGTTAGAGAGAATGAACATGATTTTTCTTCAGCTTCAGAAGAAAATAAAATTCCCCAACCAAAGCTTGCCACTGAAACCTGTGCAAAAGAAAATGAAGAAGAATATTATTC
>CAXGBX010000231.1:0-4277 GCA_964008195.1 uncultured Flavobacteriaceae bacterium | reverse complement strand
CCATTCATCATTATACATCTTACCAACATATCTGCTTCCGTGATCATGGAAAAGGACCACTACCACATCATCTTTCTTGAAATGTTCTTTTAACTGAAGTAAGCCTTTTGCGGCAGCTCCCGCACTATTCCCCAGAAAGAAACCTTCCTCTTTCGAAAGCTTTTGAGTATACACGGCAGCATCTTTATCTGTAACCTTTGTAAACCCATCAATTACATCAAAATCTACGTTCTTAGGCAGGATATCTTCACCAATCCCTTCAGTAACATATGGATATATCTCTTTTTCATCAAAAATACCCGTTTCATGATATTTTTTGAAAACTGAACCATAGGTGTCTATTCCCCAGACTTTGATATCAGGATTTTGCTCCTTTAAGTACTTTCCAACACCAGAAATGGTTCCGCCAGTTCCTACACCTACCACGAAATGGGTTACTTTACCATCAGTTTGCTTCCAGATTTCCGGACCTGTAGTTTCGTAATGTGCCTGGCGATTGGCAAGGTTATCATATTGATTTACATACCATGAATTAGGTGTTTCTTCAGCCAGTCTTTTCGAAGTTGAATAATAAGAACGAGGATCTTCCGGCTCTACATCTGTAGGGCAAACAATTACTTCACTGCCTACAGCTCTAAGAATATCCATTTTCTCTTTACTCTGCTTGTCACTTAACACGCAGATCATTTTATATCCCTTAACAATAGCTACAAGGGCCAATCCCATTCCGGTATTTCCTGAAGTACCTTCTATAATAGTTCCACCAGGTTTCAGCCAACCCTTCTTTTCGGCATCTTCCACCATTTTTACGGCCATACGATCTTTAACGGAATTCCCGGGATTAAAGGTTTCGTATTTCGCAAGCACCAGAGCGTCAATATCTTCAACGATCTTATTCATTTTCACCAAAGGAGTATTTCCTATGGTACCCAATATATTTTCAACGTATTCCATTTTCAATTTTTAAGAATGCAAATGTAAAAAATCCTGAAGCCTTAACCCAAGGATTACAGATGCTTATATTATGACAGAAAAAATTATTCGAACTTGATGGCTTTCACCGGGGATATTTTGGAAATAATGACAGATGGAATTAGTAACATCAGCATACATAAAAATAAGGTGCCAAGGTTTACAGCTAGAATATAATCCCAGTTAAGATAGATTGGAACCTCCGTAACGTAATAGGTTCTTGGATCCAGCGGTATTAACTTGAAGTACTTTTGTAAAGCCAAAATACCTATACCTATTAAATTACCCCAGAATAATCCTAAAACAATCAGGTACCCGGCATTGTAAAGAAAAATTTTACGGATACTCCAGTCTCCGGCGCCAAGCGCTTTTAAAATACCGATCATCTGCGTTCTTTCAAGTATAAGTACCAGCAATGCAGTGATCATGTTTATGCCGGCTACCAAAATCATAATTCCGATGATAAGGGCTATATTGAAATCGAAAAGAGACAGCCATTCAAAAATGGAATAGTATTTCTGGCTGATAGTTTGGGTATCCAGAAATGATCCCGTGTTCTCATAGACCTCATTCCCTTTTTGATCCAATTCATCGAAATCTTCCACGAAAACTTCAAAATTCCCCACCTCATCATCTTCCCAGTTATTTATTCGCTGAATATGCCTAATATCTGCCAGCAAATACAACTCATCAAATTCCTGAAATCCTGATTCGTATATTCCGGTAATCTCAAATCCTCTGGCCAATGGGCGCTCCCTACCCTCCCGAAGAAAATAGGTAGGAACTTTATCCCCAACTTTTAGTTGAAGCCTGTTCGCAAGATATTGGGAGATGAGTACCTCATCGTTTAATTTATTGGTGAAATCAGGTAATTTACCTTCCACCAGAAATTCTTCAAAATATTCCCAGTTATAATCAGCTCCAACCCCTTTAACAATCGTTCCTTCAAAGTCCTCTTCGGTTCTTATCACACCAAATTTAGTCGCTACCGCCTGTATATGCTTTATCCCTTCTACTGTAGTAAATTCAGGATAAAAATCCTGATCTTTGGAAACGGGCATTAAAGATACCTTAGAGCTGTTGTTATCGTAACTTGAAATATTTATATGCCCGTTAAAAGCAGCGATCTTATCCCTGATTTTTTCCTGTAAACCCAGCCCGGTTGCAAAAGAGACCAGCATCATAATTACACCAATAGCAATCGCCGTGATCGCTATTTTTATTATAGGTGCAGATATGCTACTTTTATATTTTTTAGCGCTGATTAGCCGCCGTACAACGAAATACTCGAAATTCAAGATCCTATGCTTAAGAGGTTGCTCAAAAGTACATTTTTATTCTTTCTTATTGGAACTCTTTCCTGCGGAAACATCAATAAACGATCTAATGATCTTTCAGAAGAAATTAGCAAAGCAGAAACTGCGCAAGATTCTTCTGAAATTATTCTTGCTGCAAATAGAACAGAAGATTATCTCCCTATCTTAAAAGGTAAAAATATTGGTATTGTAGGGAATCAGACTTCTATTATTAAAACTGAAAAAGATGAGTATACTCATCTGGTAGATTCGTTAATAAGTCTGAATATCAAAATTGAAAAAGTTTTCGCCCCGGAACATGGTTTTCGCGGAACCGCTGATGCCGGCGAGCTTATAAAGGATGGAATTGATTCAAAAACAGGACTGCCGGTGGTATCACTTTATGGTGATAATAAAAAACCATCACCACAAGCTTTAAAGAACATCGATCTCATGGTTTTTGATATACAGGACGTGGGGGCGAGATTTTACACCTATATCTCCACCCTGCATTATATCATGGAAGCATGTGCTGAAAATAATATTCCGCTGCTAATTCTGGACAGACCAAACCCTAACGGACATTATATTGACGGACCTATCCTGCAGCCGGAACATAAAAGTTTTGTGGGTATGCATCCTATTCCGGTAGTGCATGGAATGACCATTGCTGAATATGCCCAGATGATCAACGGTGAGAATTGGCTGAAAAATGGGCTACAATGTGAACTTCAAATTATAGAAATAAAGAATTATGATCACTCGAGGCAATATTCTCTTCCTGTAAAACCATCCCCAAATCTGCCAAACGACCGGGCTATCAATCTTTATCCCAGCTTGTGTTTTTTTGAAGGTACTAATGTAAATGCCGGGCGTGGAACAGATCTTCAGTTTCAGGTTTTTGGTTCTCCATTTTTGAGCAAGGAGTTCTATGATTACTCTTACATCCCAAGATCTATGAAAGGAGCAAAATACCCCAAACATCTTGGAAAAAGCTGCTTTGGAAAGAATTTAACCAACACTAAAAGCCTGGATTCATTAAATCTCGATTGGCTTATCGAGGCATACCAGCGAACTTCAAATAAATCTGAATTCTTCTCTTCATTCTTTACGAAACTAGCGGGAACAGAAAAACTTCAGAAGCAGATTGAGCAGGGAATGTCTTCTGAAGAAATACAAACTTCATGGCAAGAAGACTTATCAAATTTTAAGAACAAAAGAAAGCAATACTTAATCTACAATTAAATCTATATGGAAAATCTTTTTATTGTTTTCGTATTTATACTTATCATCCTCACTATTATCCTGATCATTTGGGCGGTAATTGATATTTTCAAAAGTAACCTTCAACTCACAGAAAAACTATTGTGGATTATTTTGATAATATTAGCTCCAATAATTGGATCACTTATTTATTTTCTCTTGGGCAGAAAACGCAGAGAAAGTATCTTCGAGAAATGATTACTTAATCCTTCTTTTCATCTCTTCCACAATATTAAATGCTGCCGGACATACTGCAGTATTCCTGATTGTAATATTTGAGATTTTATGAAAATCTTTTCTATCGGTATGAGGGTATTCCCTGCAAGCCTTAGGTCTTTTGTCATAAATGGAACAGTAATTATCTGCTCCCAAAAAAGGACAGGGAACTTGCTGCAGCACAAAATCATTCTCTTCATCCAGCCTTAAGTAAGTGTTAATGAATTCGCCCGGTTTCATCCTGAAATGTTTGGCTATTCGTTCTATATCTTTCTGGGTGAATAATGGCCCTGTGGTTTTACAACAATTGGCGCAGGTAAGACAATCTGTGCTGGCAAATTCATTTTCATGAAGTTCTAACATTAGCGCATCGAGATTCTTAGGTGGTCGTTTCTTTAGTTTTGAAAAGAACTTCCTATTTTCCTTCTTCTTATCTTTGGCCCTTTCAGGTAAACTTTTAAGAATTTCTTCCATTGGACAAAAGTAAGGATATATTCGGCATTGCGATCAGGTCATTTTTTGAAGAAAATG
>CAXGBX010000230.1:0-4282 GCA_964008195.1 uncultured Flavobacteriaceae bacterium | reverse complement strand
AAAGAGATGAAGTCCGGGCGTAGCGAGAGGGTATGTTGGGAACACAGTAATGGATCACATCATGTTTTGTGAAAATAGGTTCGTCATGGGAAGTGATCTCGCTGGTCTCTACACAACCTCCCATATCTATGCTTACATCTATAACTACAGCACCACGTTTCATAGATTGCACCATATCTTCAGTTATCAGAATAGGAGACCTGTCTTTTCCTCGAACTGCGCCTATTACAACATCGGCCCGCTTTAATGCCTTGGACAAATTTTTGGGTTGAATAGTGCTTGTATAAAATGTATTTCCAAGATTTGCCTGTATATTTCTAAGTTTTGTGAGAGAGCTATCAAATACTTTTATACTGGCACCTAATCCAATAGCAGATCGCGCGGCAAATTCTCCCACGGTTCCGGCTCCAATGATCACCACTTCCACCGGGGGAACACCGCTAATATTTCCAAACATAAGTCCGTTTCCTTCGGCATGATTACTCATAATTTCGGAGGAAATTAAAACCGAAGCGGTTCCGGCAATTTCGCTTAAAGCCCTTACAATGGGATAACTTCCATCATCATCCCTAATGAATTCAAAACCTAGGGCCGTTATTCTTTTCTCAGCAAGCTTTTGGAAATATTCCTTGCACTGTGTTTTAATCTGTAACGCAGATATAAGGATAGTTTGGGGATTAATAAGATCTAATTCCTCGCTGGAAGGCGGTTCAATTTTGAGTATAGTAGGGCAGGAGAATACCTTTTTAGTGTCTTTAGTGATTTCAGCTCCGGCTTCAGAATAATCCTTGTCACTAAATCTTGCCCATTTTCCTGCGCCAGATTCAATTATTACCCGGTGGCCATGCGCCGTAATTGCGGCAACCGCATCAGGACTTAAGCAGATTCTTTTTTCCTGATAGGCAGTTTCTTTTGGGATTCCTATAAAAAGCTGACCTTTTCCTTTATAGATTTCAAGAGTTTCTTCCTGCGGAATAAGTTGTTCTTTAGTAAAAGGTGAAACCTGCTGTTTGCCCATATAAATAAGTTAAAGCAGTTAAATTACAACTAAATTATAAAAACAGGAAATGTAGGAATTATAGTTTCCGGTAGTAATCTTCAGCCAGAATATTGGAATGATCATAAGCATTAGCATCATCATCCTGAAAACTTTTTATCTCTTTCAAATCTTTGTCTGAAATATTGCTGAATACCGATATTTCAGTTTCGTCAAGTTCAGAAAGATCTAGACCGTATACACGGTCGAAAATTTTTATTCGTATTAAATATACAATTGAAAGTATGATTATAAAGAATGGAGCCAGATAAATTAGACCATTTATATCCATGAAATCAACTTTCATATATACATCCTGATAAAAAATTACTACTAATTGATATGTATACATCGCTATAGGAATTAAAATAACATGATACCACCAATGTTTACAGGTGAAAAACCATATCAGCAATAAAAATAGTGGTGTAATTTTACCAGTATATGTCCAGGCTGCGGTCATTACATCTTCATAGTACTTACTTTTATATATAAATAATGAATTTTCCCAAACAGGACCGCTTGGGAAAATTTCATATAAATAAAATAAATAAGGTGAAAATGCTATAAGAATAGCTATTATACTACCCAGCAGCAGGAATTTTGATCTTTGATCTCTGGACAGCTTGTTCTTTGATTTCATCTTTATTAATATCGTCGTTTGAAGTTGAAGTTACAAAAAAACTAGCTCCAAATATTGCTGCTGCGAAAAGTACTGCTTTAATTTTCATAATTATAGGTTTTAAGATTTGTTATGTCGTTCTGTTTTCTGAGACAAACATATAACAACTTAAAAACCTGTCAGTTAAAACATTAGTCGTACCTTTGCGCCCTTTTTAGAGAGAAAAATCACCCTAAAAATCGCTTTCAAAACTTAAAATATGTTAGTTTAAATTAATTTATAAATCGTTCAATGAATTAAATCTTTTTAATTCACTTTATATAACTATTGCAAAAGTAAAAAAATTCTTACAAACTATTTTACGCTCTTTTTTCGTCGTTTTTGGTTTTTGTTAACAAAACTTTAACTTTCTGGTATTTTCAGATTCAACCTGTATGAGCAATTTTTGGGTGTTTTCCCCCAGTAATTTTTCCACTTTTTCAGGCCATTCTATTAAAATCCATCCTTCAGAATCCAGGTAATCTTCGAAACCCATGTCTAAAGCTTCCGTATCGTTTTCGATCCTGTAAAAATCGAAATGAAATACAGCTCCCTCTTCTGAATCGTAATGGTTAACTAATGAAAACGTAGGACTGGAGGCAGTATCCTGCACACCAAGTGCTTTCACCAACTCTTTAATTAGAGTGGTCTTGCCAGCACCCATTTCACCGTAAAAAAGCAAGGTTTTACTTTTCGTATTACTAAGTATGTAATCTACGGCTACTTCCAGTTCTTGAAGTTTGTAGGTTAACTCCATAATTCAATATGTCAGATTCGGGATTGTAAAGATATATAAAAATATTATAAACACCTATAGTCAATTGATTATCAGTAAACTATAATTTTGTAAGTTGCATTACATCGATAAAAATTGCATTACATCGATTATTTAGGGTTTAGGACTACAAATGGGATTACAACTTCTTCTAATGAAATACCACCATGTTGATAGGTATTTCTGTAATAACTTACGTAGTGATTATAGTTATTGGGATAGGCAAAGAATAGATCTTCCTTGGCGAAAATATAAGAACTGCTCATATTTAAGGTAGGTAGATGAACAGATTTTGGTTCTTCGATAGCCAAAACCTCTTTATTTTCATAGGTTAAACTTTTACCTGTTTTATATCTTAGATTAAGACTGGTATTCTTATCTCCAATAACTTTTGATGGATTTTTCACATTAATAGTACCGTGATCTGTAGTAAGAATTAATTTAAAACCAGATTGCTGAGCTTTTTGAATTATTTCCAGCAGCGGAGAATTCTTGAACCAGCTTTGAGTCAGACTCCTGTATGATTTGTCATTTGACGCAAGCTCCTTGATTACTTCCATTTCTGTTTTTGAGTGTGAAAGCATATCCACAAAATTATAAACCACCACAGTAAGATCGTTCGCTTTTTGTGTTTTGAAATTATCAACGAGTTTTTTACCAGCCTTTAGACTGGTTATTTTATGGTACTCATATTTTAAATCACTTCCCAAACGCTTTAATTGCTCCTGCAAAAACTCAGCTTCATATAAATTTTTACCGCCCTCTTCGGTATCATTTTTCCAGTATTTTGGAAAAAGCTTCTCCATCTCACTGGGCATTAAACCAGAAAATATCGCATTTCTGGCATATTGCGTGGCAGTAGGAAGTATGCTGTAAAAAGCGCTTTCTTTCTCCTTCTTATAATAAGGATTGATAATTGGCTCTAGTGCTTTCCATTGATCGTACCTAAGATTGTCTACCACTACCATTAAAGTAGGCTGGTCTTTTCCAATTTCAGGCAATACTTTTTTCTTAAACAAGGTGTGGGACATTACCGGAGGCTCAGCATCTTTTTCAAACCAGCTTTGGTAATTTTTAGAAATAAATTTGAAAAACTGGTTATTGGCCTCTTGCTTCTGTGATTCCAGAATTTCAAACATGCCGGAATCTTCTATTTCCTCAAGTTGAATTTCCCAATACACTAATTTTTGATATAGCTCTGCCCATTCTTCATAAGAATTCACCTGTGCCATTTCCATAGCGATCTTTCTAAATTCCTGCTGATAATTTGAAGTGGTTTTTTCTGAAACCAATCTGGAATGATCTAGGTTCTTCTTAATACTGAGTAGAATTTGATTTGGATTCACCGGTTTTATGAGGTAATCGGCAATCTTGGAACCAATTGCTTCCTCCATGATATATTCCTCTTCACTCTTTGTGATCATAACTATAGGAACGGTTTCTCGTTTCTCCTTGATCTCAGCTAAAGTTTCCAGGCCTGTTAAACCAGGCATATTTTCATCCAGAAAAATAATATCAAAATTTTCTTTTTCTATTAGCTCTAAAGCTTCGGTACCGCTTTTACAGGTTTCTACTGAATAATTTTTTGATTCCAGAAACATAATGTGTGGTTTCAATAAATCAATCTCGTCATCTACCCATAATATTTTGATATTGCTCATAAGCTTCCTGTATTATTTTTGATTGGAATGAGGATTGCAATCCATGTAATTCTCCGATAAATTTTGGTGAAAATTGAAATTTCGCAATGGCTCATCTCATATATGTATATTTGTTTTGAATTCTAGAAAAAATATAGCTTGGCGTCGCA
>CAXGBX010000229.1:0-4290 GCA_964008195.1 uncultured Flavobacteriaceae bacterium | reverse complement strand
TAGAGGCGAAAGAATTGGCGAAATCTGCGAAATCACAACCCAGGGTCATGAGCGGGTCTATGTATAACGATAACTGGTACATGCCTTATGGAAATTCCTGGCAGGCACAGTTTATTGAAGATGCCAATGCTAATTATATTTATTCAGATACTGAAGGAGATGGCAGTCTATCTCTTGCCTTTGAATCTGTGCTCGAAAAAGCTGAAGATGCTGAGTTCTGGATAAGTTCAGGTCAGTTTATTTCATATGAGCAGCTTTTTAATGAATCTGAGCATTATAAAAGATTCAAAGCTGTAAAAGAGCAAAATGTATATAGCGTAAGTCTCTCACAGGGCGCAACCGGTGGGGTTCTCTTTTATGAATTAGGCCCGCAACGTCCAGATCTTATTCTGAAAGACCTTATTGCTATCTTTCATCCGGAACTATTGAAAGATCACGAACAGGTATTTTACAAACCGCTAAATTAATGCTGAACCAGAAAAAATATACTTTTTCTATTATTTTACTGTTCCTGGCGGTCATTGTAATGGCTTTATTCAACATCAGCCTGGGATCGGTAAATATTCCGACGAAAGATGTGATTGCAGCACTTTTCGGCCTTGAAATAGATAAAGAAACCTGGAGATATATAATTTTGAATTACCGCTTACCCAAAGCAATTACGGCAATTATTACCGGTTCCGGGCTTGCTGTTAGCGGACTGTTGATGCAAACACTCTTCCGTAATCCACTTGCAGGACCTTATGTTTTAGGCCTTAGCAGTGGAGCAAGTCTTGGTGTAGCACTGGTTTTTATGGGAGCCTCAGTTTTTGGCGCATCTTTCGCAAGCATATTGCTTTCTGAATGGAGCCTGGTAATTGCTTCCAGTTTAGGAAGTTTATTGGTACTTTTTGCTGTAATCCTAGCGTCTATACGTTTGAGAGATACGATGGCTATTTTAATTATAGGATTAATGTTTGCCAGCCTAACTGCAGCAATCGTTAGCGTTCTGGCATATTTTAGTCCGGCATCGCAACTCCAGCAATACGTATTCTGGTCTTACGGAAGCCTGGGAGACCTTAGTTGGAACGAAGTTTCAATCCTTGGTTTGTTTTGGATCGTAGGTATTTTGATAAGTATCGGTAGTATAAAAAACCTGAATTCATTGCTATTGGGTGAACAATATGCCAGGAGCCTGGGTACCAATATTAAAAAAAACAGGTTGATGATCATCATTGCAACCAGCCTGCTTGCCGGAAGTATTACTGCATTTGCAGGACCTATTGCTTTCGTTGGCCTGGCCGTGCCGCATTTGATAAGGCAAATCATTCCTTCAGCAAATCACATTAGCCTGGTACCTGCCGTCATTTTTGGTGGGGCAATCCTGATGCTTATTTGTGATATCATTGCACAATTACCGGGAAGTGAATTCAGTTTACCAATTAATGCGATCACCTCATTAATTGGGGCACCGGTGGTAATCTGGTTATTGGTTAGAAAAAGAAAATTCAATTTTTAGTGAGTCTGAAAAAATCAAATAGTATTCTGAAAACTGAAGATCTAAGTATAGGCTACAGCACGAAAAACAAACAGGAAATTGTTGCTTCCGGGATCAATATTGAGATAAATTCCGGTGAATTAGTAGCCGTAATTGGAGTGAATGGCGCAGGAAAATCTACATTACTTAAAACTTTAAGTGGAATAACACAAATTATTGACGGAGAGATTTTTATATCTAATAATAAATTGTCAAAAACAGAGCCTGACATTTTGGCAAAAGACATTAGTTTGGTTTTAACCGAGCAAATGACTTCAAAGAATTTAAGTGTGATTGAATTGGTGGCGCTGGGCAGACAACCTTATACAAATTGGATTGGTAGACTTACCAAAAAAGACCTCAAAAAAATAATGGAAGCCATCAGGCTGGTAAATATCGAAGACATTAAAAACAAAAAATGTCACGAGTTAAGTGACGGCCAGTTTCAGAAAGTTTTGATCGCAAGAGCACTTGCACAGGACACCTCCTTGATCATTTTAGATGAACCCACCACACATCTGGATCTCTATCATAAAGCTTATGTTCTGAAATTATTGAAAAAACTGAGCCTGGAAACCAATAAAGCCATCATATTTGCCACACATGAGATTAATCTTGCACTACAGCTTTGCGACAAACTATTGATTTTGAAAGAGAAAAAAGTTTTATTTGGAACCGCCTCTGAACTTATAAAATCAAATGCATTAAATGATTTGTTTCCGCAACAGCTTATTCAATTCGATAAAGATTCTTCCAGTTTTAAAATAAAATAAGATCCTGTTTCAATTTTCCGCTCTCTAGCTTCTCTAAAATGCTTAAATAAGTATCTTTGAGAAAACTGCTATTTCATGAACGAATATCTTTTGATCTCCCTTATTTTTTTAATCGCTTTAGGAATTGGCATCTATATTGGAAAGTTAATTTCAGGATTAAAATCTAAGTCTGAAACCGGAGTCCTGGAAGAAAAAAATAATCAACTTTTACTTCAAATAGATGATATTAAAAACCAATTAAACAGTAATTTAGAACAAAATAAATATGATGTTAAACTTTTGAAAAGTGAAGCCCAAGCTGATATCGATAAAATTGAAAAAGAGCGGGAAGAAATCAGAAGGGAAAAGGAAAGTATCAGTCTTAAGCTAACCCGAAAAATTTCTGAATTCAATAATCTTCAAGAGCGAAACGAAGAACAAAAAGCTGAAGTGGAAAAACTTCAGGAGAAATTCACCAAAGAATTTGAGAACCTTGCTAATAAAATTTTAGATCAGAAATCAGAAAAATTTACCAGTCTCAATAAGCAAAATATCGAAAATATTCTGGATCCTTTGAATAAGAAAATAAAGGAATTTGAAGAAAAGGTAAGCCTCAGTAATACCGAGTCTGTTAAAAGACACGCCGAACTAGGTGAAAAATTAAAGATTTTAAACGATCAAAATACCAGAATTAGTGAAGAGGCTACCAATCTTACAAAAGCCTTGAAAGGGGATACGAAAATGCAGGGAAACTGGGGCGAAATGGTCCTGGAAAGAGTATTGGAAAGAAGCGGACTGCAGAAAGACAGCGAATATTTTGTTCAGCAAAGCTTTAATACGGAAGAAGGAAAAAGGGTAATGCCAGACGTTATTATTCAACTTCCGGGAGATAAAAAAATGATCGTAGATTCCAAGGTTTCTCTTAATGCCTATGAACGCTACATTAACGAACCTGAAATAGATTCTAAAAAGACACATCTCAAAAATCACTTGATATCGGTGAGAAACCGGGTAAGTGAGTTGAGCAACAAGAACTACCATTCTTTATATCAAATGGAAAGTCCGGATTTTGTATTGCTATTTATTCCTATTGAGGCGGCTTTTGCCATCGCATCTAATGAATATCCAAATCTTTACAGTGATGCGTTTGAGAAGAATATAATAATTGTAACCCCTACTACCCTATTGGCTGTATTGAAAACCATCGATAGCATGTGGCAAAATGAAAAGCAAAAACAAAACGCTATTGAAATTGCTACACAAGCTGGTGCTCTATACGATTCTTTCACTAATCTTACGGACGAACTACTTAAGATTGGCCGACAAATTGGAACTGTTCAAAATTCTTACGAAGGAGCCATGAAAAAGCTTACTGGTAAAGGAAATCTTATCAGGAGAGTTGAAAAGCTCAAGAAACTTGGAGCAAAAGCAAGTAAGCAATTAGACCAGAAATTGATAAATAGGGCTGAAAATGATGATGAAATGGAAGATTCCGAAAACGAAACACTTAATTTGAAATGAGAAAGACACTATTAATCACAATCATATTTCTTAGCTTTTTTTTAAGACTCACTGCACAGGAGCTATATTTTCCTCCGGCCGGGGAATGGGAAGAGAAATCAGCCAATGAATATAATTTGGATTTTTCTAAAGCTTTAGAGTTCGCCAAAGCGAATGAATATTCAGAATCTAAAGATTTAAGACAGGCGATTTTAAAAGGTTTTCAGCATGAACCATATCATGAGATTTTGGGTCCTACCAAAAGAAGGGGCGGTCCTGCCGGTATGATCCTGAAAGATGGATATTTGGTAGCGAAATGGGGAGATACCGAAAGAGTGGATATGACATTTAGCGTAACTAAAAGTTTTCTGTCTACAACAGCGCTGCTGGCCAGAGATCAGGATTTGATTTCAGATTTTGAGGACCCGGTAGTAAATTATGTCTGGGACGATACTTTTGAAGGAGAACATAACTCAAAAATTACCTGGAGCTTTAGGAAAAAAATCCGCAAATACATTAATA
>CAXGBX010000228.1:0-4329 GCA_964008195.1 uncultured Flavobacteriaceae bacterium | reverse complement strand
CGAAAAGAAATTTCCGGAATTTTATAAGAACCCCTACATAATCTATCCTCCCAAGCTCAATCTGGAGCAAACTTCTTCTGAAATCACCGCTAAATACAAAGCTTCGCTAATGAATGGTGACTACGGAATTGATTTAACCGGTGGTTTGGGAATAGACACTTATTTTATATCTAAAAATTTTCAGGATTTCACTTATTGTGAATTAAATAAAGATCTCGCTGAAATAGCGGAACATAACTTTAAGGCTCTAAGTGCTGATAATATTTCTGTAATTAAAGGTGACGGACTCATTTTTCTAAAGGAATCTAAAGGAAATTCAGACTGGATCTATGCAGATCCCGCAAGAAGGGATGATCGCGGCGGGAAAGTCTTCAAATTTGAAGATTGCGATCCCAATATCCCACAAAATTTAGAGTTGCTCTTTAATCATACTGAAAATTTAATGGTTAAGAGTTCTCCTATTCTTGATATTTCTGCAGGTCTTCTCGAATTGAAATTTGTAAAAGAGGTTCATGTAGTGGCCGTAAGGAATGAAGTGAAAGAACTACTCTGGATCTTACAGAAAGATTATGACGCTCCGCCTATAGTTAAAACTATAAATTTTGAGAACGATTCGGTTCAGAAGTTTTCTAATGAAAAAGATGGAGCAGACGAAATCGCTGAATTAGACCAGCCCGAAACTTATTTATATGAACCCAATGCAGCCATTTTGAAAAGTGGTATGTTTAATTTATTGGCGGTTCAAACCCAGACAAAAAAATTACATCAGCACTCCCACCTTTATACTTCAAAAAAAATAGTTGACTTCCCCGGAAGAAAATTTCAAATCACAGATATTAAATCTTATAAACCAACAGAATTAAAGAAGTACTTTAAGTCAAAAAAAGCAAATATTACCACCCGTAATTTTCCCGAATCGGTTGAAAGCATTCGAAAGAAATTTAAGATCAGGGATGGTGGTAGTGATTATATCTTTTTTACTACGAATATGAATGATGAGAAGATAGTGATCTTTTGTAAAAAAGTATGATTATCGCCTCTAAGTGTTTAGAACTGTAATATATTATAAAGTCAGGATAGTTTCCTCTATGCTTCGACTGCGCTCAGCATGACCGAAAAGCTTTTGAATATATTTTAATCATTTATTAAAATTACCTTAGATCCCTGAAAATCTGAGGTTTTCTGCTCCCTTTCGGAAATTTCAATTTTGCTATCTCCTCTAATTTCATTGACTTAATTTCAGGGCTTACATTAATTCGGGATCTAAAATATTTTTTTAACTCATCAGTATTTCTAATAGTATCTGGA
Source organism: uncultured Flavobacteriaceae bacterium (assembly GCA_964008195.1). Lineage (GTDB taxonomy): Bacteria > Bacteroidota > Bacteroidia > Flavobacteriales > Flavobacteriaceae > Christiangramia. The sequence goes on along the minus strand of CAXGBX010000228.1, from coordinate 3,021 downwards.
ACAATTACCTGAACCAAATCACCTCCTAGATCATCCAATCTGGCTTCAATAACAAAAGAGGCAATTTTACCATAGCTATTCAATACCTCAATAATATGCTGAGGATATATACTCGTTCCCTTTAATTTAATCTTTTGTTGCTTTCGGCCAACAATGGAACCTAATCTGGGAGTACTTCTGCCGCACCCGCATTTAGATTCATGGTAAGTCATCATATCGCCCGTCGCAAACCTCAATAGCGGCATTGTCTGAGTTTTTAGGGGGGTTACTATCAGTTCGCCAATCTCCCCAGGTTTTACAGGTTCTCCCTGCTCATTTAGTATTTCAGTATGAATTAGATCGGTTAATATATGATTCCCCTGGTGTTCAGGACATTCGGTGAAAGCTGTAGACATTTCTGTAGAGGCATAGGTTGAAAAAAGTTCAATATCCCATAAGCTGGTAATTTTTCTGCCTAATGCATTCAATTCAAAATCCTGATTTCTTAAAGGTTCCCCTATACAAATAGCGGCTTTAACAGAAGAGTTTTTATAATTAATATCATTCTCTTCGGCATATTGGACCATTTTCAATAAAAAGGAGGGTACCGCGATCAGGTAACCTGGTTTAAATCTTTCAATACTTTCCCATTGCAGTTGAGGCAGACCGCTTCCGGTTCTTATAATTCCCGCACCAAGTTTTCTTAAACCCAGATAGTAAGCCATGCCCGCCATAAACCTTCTATCCAGCGTAGTAGTGATCTGTACTTTATCTTTTTTCGTTAGTCCTGCCAGTTTAAAGGAACGATACTCATTTTCGGCCAGACGATCAAGGTCGGCATCATTTAGCGCGAAATTCACCGGGCTTCCAAGCGTTCCCGAAGTGGTCACAAAATCGATAATATCATCTTCGGGAACCGCAATAAACTCTGAATTGTATTGCTGAAGATCCTCTTTTGAGGTAAATGGTAATTTTCGCAGATCATCGAAAGATTCAATTTCGGCTATGGAAATAGAATTTTTCTGAAACAAGGTTCGATAATAAGGCGAGTTTTCGGAAATATATTCCAGCTGTTTTTTAAACAATTTCCATTGTTCTGTCTTTATAGTTTCTAAAGTTTCAAACGAATAATCGCTCATATTAAAGTTTTCTGTAGCTTTTCTTGATCATTTTCTCAATCATTTCAATATCGGGAATTGTGGTCACCTCTCTTTTTTTAGCTTGTTTGAAATGAACAATGGCATTCTTATAATCTTTATTCTTATAATAGATCTGTCCTGCAAGATACCAGGCTTCCCAGAAATCTGGATTTAACTGAATCAAGTTTTCTGCTTTTTCTTCGGAAATCGAAACTTCATTTGATAGCATATTTTTCTTTTCAGTTTCCAGTTTCCGAAATTTCTCGTAATCCTGAAAGCTTCTCGTATGAATAAATTTACTTTCCGGAATGTTATTTTCGGTATTCGCAACAGATTCAGCGACCAATCCATTTTCAAATCTTGCAAAAACCTCGTTCAGGTCGTATGCCACAAACTCTCCCATTTGATAAGGGTTTGAAGAAACCCACACCTTTCTCTCCTTAGGTTTAAAAACAATGCCGTGATGCGCCAACAACTGGTTGATCGACTTTTCATTTCCGTAACCTATTTTCTTATCTCCAAGCCCATTCATATCTCTTAAAACCGCTACGGCCTCTGCCGGATTCAGCTTTTCAGTTTTAGATACCAGTTCCTGCATTCTGTCAAAACGGTATTTTGAATGACTTTCTTCAATGGTCTTTAAATTTCGATGGTCGTTTAAATATGTATCACTTTGAAAATGATTGCTACAAATTAACTGATCTGAATTCTGAACTTCATAAACCCCAAAATTTGAAGGAGACACTTCTATCAAAACCGTTTTTCGCTCATCACCACTGCCAACCATAATAGCTTCGGAAACAAAAACTTCTCTTTTTTTAGCAATCTCAATAGCTTCAGAAGTATTGGATGCATACTGTAGAATTTCACGTGCGACCAGACTAATTGGTGTTTTAGCCTTAAAAGGCATTTTAGATTTTCCGGCATTAATGGTAACAGTGATTCCTTTTTCATTCATCCCGCTTACTGCACCTATCATTCCTCCCCAGGTATACATCATGAACTTATGCCCGGAATCCGGATTTACAAAAGCAGCGATCTTTTGTTCTCCAAATTCATCACCTGCATAAAAATCAAAATTTCGCCCTATTAATAACTGACCATCTTCAGTTTTAGAATCCCAGGCAGCGAAAGAAGTACAGCCTACCAGCATTAAATCCTGTAGTGCATGCCCAATATCATGAGCTCCATGGAAATAAAGCATTCTAACATAAGCCGGGGCAAAATCGTTATAACGCTTCAATCCGTACCTGGAAACACCATAGATCTCTTCTTTGTATTCCTGGGGTACATGCAGGTACATCTTTCTATTGAACCAGGATACTACAGATTTTAGAAAGCCGCGATAACTTTCGGAAGGCACCATCTCCTGAAGCTTGTTCATAAAGGCGATTTCCTGATGATGAATAAGCTCACGGGTAAGATTTCCGTTGGCCACTCCCCTTTCCAGGGCATTGCCTTCAAGATAAACTTCCCAAATACCCTGCTTATTTTGAAAGAGCTGGTTTTTCCCTAAACTGTAAAAAGTTTCGCTATGTTTTATTCTAGTAGTATCTATTTTTTCAATACCCGAAATATCTGGTCTCTGCCGTAATGACTTCTTTACTCCACAAGATGTAAGAGAAAATAGAACTATCAGTATCAGCAGGGAATTTGTTCTCATTTATTCAGCTTTTCTTAGAACCAGAATATTATTCTGACGGTAAATAATCTCAAAATTCAGGTCAATTAACCATCGATTTGGAAAGTCTGAATCTACAAGAATTACTTTTTCAGCATTCCTCTTAATGAGTTCTTTTAAAGCTTTCTCATCATGGTGACTTCCATAGATTACATGCACAGTAGTACCGCTCAATTCATCTATGGATTTGTAAAAAGTGATATCTGCAGAATTAGATCTCGC
>CAXGBX010000227.1:0-4338 GCA_964008195.1 uncultured Flavobacteriaceae bacterium | reverse complement strand
TTCAAATTGAGCCTGGTGCCACCATTCATGTGCCAGAATTGCTGTAAAAGCGATATTTTCATTTATTCCGGTTTCAGAGAGACTCTCTAAAAGTCCGTCTCCTATTACTAATAACCCGTTTGATTTTGTAAAAGCATCAAAGGCGAAATAGGGATTTTCAGGAAAATTGGGGGACTGCGCGTTCATTTGAAGCAAAAGATCTGCTTTTGCATAGGCTTCCGTACGATTTCTAACCGTTCTGTCAAAGCTCTCAATCATATCTGTTAGCGTTTCCCTATCATTCAGCGAAGCTGTATGCTGACCGTTAAGGTAGATCTCCCTATCGAGGTTCCAGAATTTTTTAAGTTCTCTAATTCTTTTTTTCGCTAATTGATTAAACTCGCCGTTTTCACCATAATAATTCTCACCAACATAAAAAGTAACATACTTTCTATTTAACTCCAGGTAATAACTAAGTAAAACGAAATCAAAATAAGGATCCTGAAGTAGATCTTCAAAGTAAGTAGAGATCACATCACCGAAATCTGTAGATTCACATGGCTCAGATATCAAAGATTCATCAAAAAACCTATCGGTTAAAGAATAAGTGATTTCCCCTGGCTGAAAAAAAGAAACTTTAGAGGTAGCCTGAAGGTTTTTTTTTGAAAGTAAAATATTTTCCTATTGAACATCTGGCTCAAAATTTTCCGTAGAGCATGACTGCAGAGTAAAACTTGAGAATACCACACCACAACACCAGATGTATATAACTGTCTTTTTCATAAGCGAATAATTTAGGTGTAGGGATATTTGAAATTAATATAAAATACTGAAAATTAGAATTTTAAGTGTTAAAAATAAAAAAGCCCTGCAATCGCAGGGCTTTCATTATATTATAAAAAAGAATGTTTATTCTTCGCCAGAAGTGGCTTTTTCCATTCCTTCTTCAATCATACTGTAGAACTGGTCTAATTTAGGAAGAACAACAATTCTTGTTCTTCTGTTCTTAGCACGACCTTCAGCAGTTTCGTTAGAAGCAATTGGCACATAGTAGCTTCTTCCTGCAGCCGTCATACGAGCTGGTTCAACCCCAAAATCATCTTGTAGAATTCTTACTACAGAAGTAGCACGCTTTACACTAAGATCCCAGTTATCTTCGAACATAGAAGTGCTAATAGGATTATTATCAGTATGACCTTCTACCATAAATTCGATATTTGGCTTGTTCTTCACTACTGTTGCAACTTTTCCAAGTACTTCTTTTGCACGGGCAGTAACATTGTAACGACCACTGTCAAATAAAAGTTTATCAGAAATAGATACATATACAACACCTTTCTCAACATTGATTTCGATGTCTTCATCATTCATGTTACCAAGTGCTCCCTTAAGACTTGTTACCAAAGCAAGGGTTACAGAATCTTTCTTGTTCATTGCATCCTGCATTCTTGTGATGGCAAGATCTTTTTCTTTGATTCTTTCCAGCGAACGCTCCATGTTTTCAGCTTCTTTTTTAGAAAGCGTAGCAAGATCTCCTACGTTATTTAATAAAGCAGCATTGGTATTATTAAGTCTACTTATATTCTCTGTCATTCTATCTTTCTCCTCAAGACAGGAATTTAACTTAACCGTAGCGGTATTTAATTGGTCTTGGGTTTCTCTTTGCTTAGTCTCCAGTTCGTTGTATTTTTTCTGTGAAACACATGAAGATAGCAAAATGGCAGCAGTTGCGGACAAAAGCATGATTTTTCTCATAACTCGTTTCTTAAATTTTAAATTGTTAGAAGGATCAAAAATATCAAAAAAATAGTAAGGCGTAAAGCTATTTTAACATTTCCTTTTTTATTTATTTTTATAGATCCCGGAACTTGTTTTTTTTCTGAATAAAATGAGCATATACAACGGAAGAAATTAAATAGTATTTCCTGAAAACGAATTCTTTCGGTCTTTTTTTATGCATTTTTCCGAAGTGCCTGTAAAAGCTGGAATGTGCCTTTAAAATAGCAAAAAAATGATTGAATTTTCCTTCGAATATGAACTTGAATCCGGCAATTCCATCCAGAATCATTCTAACAAAAAGGATATAGAATAATCTCGAGGAATCTACATTTTTTAAAAGGAGGAAAAGTCCGTTTCTAAAGTTGAAAAAGGTCTTTTTAGGATTAAATTCCTGCAGTGTTGCTCCACCAACATGAAAAACAGTAGAACTTGCTACGCACTTGATTTTATGGGAATTATTTAAAAGCCTCCAGCATAAATCAATTTCTTCCTGGTGGGCAAAAAAATCTTCGTCTAAGCCACCAATTTCCCAAAAAGCTTTACGTCTTACAGCAAGACAGGCGCCAGTGGCCCAGAAAATATATGCATCTTCATTATACTGTCCATGATCTTCTTCCAGCTCATTAAAAATCCGGCCCCTGCAAAACGGGTAGCCAAATTTGTCAATATACCCCCCTGCAGCCCCGGCATATTCAAAATGATCTTTTTTCTTATAATCAAGTATTTTAGGTTGGATAGCGGCAGTTTCAGGTTCACGCTTAAAAACTTCAATTATTGGTTTCAACCAATTCTCTGTAACTTCTACATCACTATTTAATAAAATATAGATGTCTTCTTTTATAGATTCAAGGGCAAGGTTATAACCTCCGGCGTAGCCTAAGTTTTTATTGTTTTCTATGATTTTAACTTCGGAAAAATTCTCTTGCAGGAAGTCAACTGAAGAATCTGTAGAAGCATTATCTGCAACATAAATAGTAGCTTCCTGTGAATGTTCAATTACTGAAGGTAAAAATTGCTTTAGTAAGTCTTTACCATTCCAGTTTAATATGACAACCGCTATTTTCATGCTCTGGAATATTCAGGGATATCTTTTAAAAAGATATAATTTTCATTTTCATAATCCATTTTACAGAAATAATGCTCTATCCCGTTTGTAACCATTAGAAAGTTTGCCTGTAAGCTTAAATTATAACGAGCTATCTGATCAAAAGTTTCCTGGGTAATTTTGATCTTCGGCGCCTTACATTCTACGATCAACTGGATACTGCCTTCAGATTCAAAAACAACGATATCGTACCTTTTGGTTAGAGCGCCAATTTTAAGTTGTTTTTCAACATTAATGAGGCTTAAAGGATAATTTTTCTCGGTTTGCAAAAATTTCACGCAGTGCTGGCGAACCCATTCTTCCGGCGTTAGGATCACAAATTTTTTCCTGAGATCATCAAAAACAGCTATTTTATTTTGATTATTTTTGAACCGAAATGAATATTGAGGGAAATTCAATTTTTGCATGTTTCAAAAATACTAAACATTAGTAAAGGCGTGCAAGTTACTTTTTTAGATTTCTTTCATCATAAACCTCCGCATAATTCCGTATGGACGAAGCCAGACAGATTGTAAATGATATTCAGAAAGGAAATATAAAACCTATTTATTTTCTGATGGGGGAAGAACCCTATTATATAGATAAGATTTCAGATTTTATTGAGGAAAATGTACTTTCTGAAGAAGAGCGCGGCTTTAACCAGATGTTGATTTACGGCCGGGATGCCAGCATTGATGAAATTGTTAGTAATGCCAAGCGCTATCCCATGATGGCTGAGAGGCAGGTGGTAATCGTAAAGGAAGCTCAGGATCTTTCAAGAACCATTGAAAACCTGGTAGATTATGCTGAAAATCCCCAGCCAACCACAGTCCTGGTGGTTTGCTATAAATATAAAAAGATAGATAAGCGGAAGAAATTATATAAGGCCGTTAATAAGACCGGTGTAATTTTCGAAGGTAAACGACTGTATGAAAATCAGGTAGGGGACTGGATCACCAGAAATTTAAAAAGTAGAGGTTATTCTATTTCACCAAAGGCTTCTCAAATGTTGGTTGAGTTTTTGGGAACCGATCTGGGGAAAATAGATAATGAGCTGGAAAAACTTCAGTTAATTTGCCCTCAGGGAACAACGATAAGTCCGGAGATTATTGAAGAGAATATAGGGATAAGCAAAGACTTTAATAATTTCGAACTCAGAAAAGCGATTGGAGAAAAAGATTCATTAAAAGCTCACAGGATCATTAATTATTTTTCTCAGAATCCAAAGGATAATCCCATGGTGGTTACCATATCACTTTTGTTTTCATATTTTTCTCAAATTCTTCAGTATCATGGTTTAAATGATAAATCTAAAGCTGCCGTTGCTAAACAGTTAAAAGTGAGTCCTTATTTTGTAGGTGATTATGTGGCCGCAGCCAGGAATTATCCCATGAAAAAGGTGAGCCATGCGATAAGTCTTCTTCAGGAAACCGATGTTAAAAGCAAGGGTGTGGGCGCTAATAATGTTCCGCAGGGAGATCTTTTAAAGGAACTTC
>CAXGBX010000226.1:0-4345 GCA_964008195.1 uncultured Flavobacteriaceae bacterium | reverse complement strand
TATTTTTTAATACATTTACTTTGTCAAAAATTGAGGCAAACTAAAAGTTGAAAGCATCATCCAGAATTTATTTACGATTATCAAATTTCTGATTGTAAATAGATTATAATGCTGAAAATGATTTCAGTAGGACGTGGCAAAAACTTTCTGGAAGCTTCTTTTCGATTTTATGTAGTTGAATAATATTCCAATTTACCGGCCTGAAATCTTTTCAGAATTTCAAATTCAGTATGATCATCTAACGATGCATTCATACACAGGCTTGCTAAAACCTTTTCTTAACATTAATTTACCAGTCGATTCTTTTGACCCTATAAATTATTATCTAATTTTTAGCCTTAAACAACTTTAATACATTGAATACCAAGTATAGCGATCTCATAGACCAAACTTATTATTTCCCGCAGGAAGAATTTACCCTGGAAGGAGCCGAATTAAAATTTCATGATATAGACCTTATGGAATTGGTGAAAAAATATGGAGCACCATTGAAATTCACTTATTTACCGAAAATCTCTCAAAATATTAAACGAGCTAAAGGCTGGTTTGATTCGGCAATTGAAAAGCATGACTATAAAGGTTCTTACAATTACTGTTATTGTACCAAGAGCTCTCATTTTGAACATGTTCTCACTGAAGCTCTTAAAAATGACATTCATATTGAGACTTCTTCAGCATTTGATATCAATATTGTTGAAAAGCTGAAAAAGGCCGGAAAAATTTCTGATGATCAGTGGGTAATCTGTAATGGATTCAAAAGGGATCAATATGTGGAAAATATAAGTCGGTTGCTGAATGGCGGGCATAAAAACTGCCTTCCTATCATTGATAATTATGAGGAATTAGATCTTCTTTCAGAAAAGATCGAAGATAAATTTCAGGTAGGTATCAGGATCGCTTCCGAAGAAGAACCAAAATTTGAATTTTATACCTCAAGATTAGGCATAGGTTATAAAAATATCGTTCCATTTTATAATAAACAGATCAAAGAGAACAAACAGGTAGAGTTGAAAATGCTGCATTTTTTCATCAATACCGGTATCCGGGATACTGCCTATTATTGGAATGAATTAAATAAATGTTTAAAGGTTTACATCGCTCTTAAGAGAGTTGCTCCACATCTTGACAGTCTTAACATTGGTGGTGGCTTCCCGATTAAAAATTCCCTGGCATTTGATTATGATTATGCTTATATGGTTGATGAAATTATCAATCAAATCAAGCTTACCTGTGAAGAAGCTGAGGTAGAAGTTCCAAACATATTTACAGAATTTGGAAGTTTCACCGTTGGAGAAAGCGGTGGGGCTATTTACGAAGTTCTGTATCAAAAGCAACAAAACGACCGGGAGAAATGGAATATGATCAATTCATCTTTTATTACTACCCTCCCAGATACCTGGGCAATTAGCAAGAAATTTGTAATGCTGGCGGTAAACCGCTGGAACGATGAATATGAACGGGTGCTCCTAGGTGGACTCACCTGCGATAGCGACGATTATTACAATTCTGAACAACATACAAACGCAATTTATCTTCCGAAATTTAAAAAGGAAAGGCCGCTTTATATAGGTTTCTTTAATACCGGAGCCTATCAGGATACTATAGGAGGTTTTGGAGGTTTACAGCACTGCCTTATCCCACAACCAAAACATATTTTGATAAACAGGGATGAAAATGGTGAGCTAAAAACGCATCTTTTCAGCGAACAGCAAAATCATGAAGATATGCTGAACATATTGGGTTACGACAAAAACAATTAATATTTATATCTTTAAAAATCAACTAACTAATTAATTGAATTAGCCATGAGCAAACAGAATTACGCCGGGATACCAGATAAATACGCTCGTATTGACGAAGCTAAAGTGGTATTGATTCCTGTTCCCTATGATGGAACCAGTACCTGGCAAAAAGGCGCCGACAAAGGCCCGGATGCATTTTTAAATGCTTCCGAAAATATGGAGCTGTATGACATTGAAACCAGTAGTGAGGTTTATAGACAGGGTATTTACCTGGCTCCTCCGGTAACAGAAAATGCTTCTCCTGAAAAAATGGTGGAGGCTGTTTATAAGACTACCAAGAATTACATTAAACAGGATAAATTTGTTACACTCTTTGGCGGTGAACATTCTGTTTCAATCGGAAGTATTAGAGCATTCAACGAGTCATTTGAAGATCTTACCGTAGTGCAATTAGATGCACATGCAGATCTAAGACCGGAATATGAGGGCTCTAAATGTAACCATGCCTGTGCATTACATGAAGCCAGCAAAACAACCAATCTTTTACAAATAGGAATCCGTTCTATGGATGTTTCCGAAAAGGAGCATATGGATGAAAACCATGTGTATTTTGCTCATGATCTATACGAAGACTGGCAGGATGATGCTATTGGACAAATGACGCCTAACGTATTTATTACCATAGACCTTGATGCTTTTGACCCCAGCATTGTGCCATCTACAGGAACCCCGGAACCGGGAGGATTATTCTGGTATGAGACCCTGGAATTCCTGAAAATGATGTTTAAAAAGAAAAATGTGGTAGGTTTTGACATTGTAGAGCTTTGCCCAAATAAAGATGAAAAATCTTCAGATTTCCTGGCGGCGAAACTCTATTATAAAATGCTGAGCTACAAATTCAAATACCAAAATTACAACGAAGAAGAAGACGATGAGTAAAGGACAGATATCCCAATTTATAGAAAAATATTATTTACACTTTAATTCTGCAGCCCTTGTAGATGCTGCGAAAGATTACGAAAAACAGCTTGAAGGAGGCTCCAAAATGTTGGTTTCCCTTGCCGGTGCGATGAGTACCGCTGAAATTGGGAAGATCTTTGCAGAAATGATCCGCCAGGATAAGGTACATATCGTATCCTGTACAGGTGCAAACCTAGAAGAGGATGTAATGAACTTGGTGGCTCACTCCCATTATAAAAGGGTTCCTAATTATCGGGACCTTACTGCACAGGACGAATGGGACCTATTGGAAAAAGGACTCAATCGTGTTACCGATACCTGTATTCCTGAAGAGGAAGCTTTTAGAAGAATTCAGGATCATATTTTCAAAATCTGGAAAGATGCTGAAGAAAAAGGGGAACGTTATTTTCCACATGAATTCCTGCACAAGCTTTTGCTTAGTGGAGTGATGGAAGAGCATTATGAAATAGATTTAAAAGATTCATGGATGTATGCTGCCGCGGAAAAGAACCTGCCTATGGTAGTTCCAGGCTGGGAAGATTCCACCCTTGGAAACATTTTCGCTTCCTATGTACTAAAAGGAGAATTGAAGGCGAGCACAATGAAATCTGGGATTGAATACATGACTTTCCTTGCCGACTGGTATACAGATAATTCTAAAAACGGAATTGGATTCTTCCAGATAGGCGGTGGTATTGCCGGGGATTTCCCGATTTGTGTAGTGCCTATGCTTTATCAGGATATGGAAAGGACCGATACTCCATTCTGGAGCTATTTCTGCCAAATCTCAGATTCTACAACCAGTTATGGTTCTTATTCAGGAGCGGTTCCAAATGAAAAAATCACCTGGGGTAAATTAGATATTAACACCCCGAAACATATTATAGAAAGTGATGCGACCATAGTGGCCCCACTGGTTTTCGCATATTTACTGGATATGTAATTAACAAATAATTACCGTAAGTTAAAGCTGTTCAAGATTATTAAATCAGTAATATTGAACAGCTTTTTTAATTGAATAATAATGCAAGACTGGCCAATATTTGCAATAGGTTTTTTAGCACAATTACTTTTTTCAGCAAGGTTGATTAGTCAGTGGTTTTTATCTGAAAAATCGAAAAAAGTAGAAACTCCCGTTCTATTCTGGAAATTGAGTCTGCTCGCTTCCATTCTTTTATTCACTTACGGCTATTTACGTGAGGATTTTGCGATCATGCTGGGACAGTTCTTAATATATGGCATTTACTGGCGAAACCTCGGCCTTATGGGAGAATGGAAAAACAGAAATATTTTCTTCAAAACACTTATTATCGTATTCCCATTTGGTATCGCCGCTTATATTATATTTTTTGGGTCGCTAACATGGGCCAATGTACTTCTGGAAACTGAGAATATCCCGGGATGGCTCATAGGCCTCGGTATTCTGGCACAAATTGTTTACACTTCCCGATTTTTCTACCAGTGGTATTATTCGGAAAAAACTGAAGAATCTTCTCTACCTATGGGGTTCTGGATTTTAAGCCTCGCTGGATCTTCTCTCTTATTTACCTACGGGATATTTAGACAGGATCCTGTTCTTATCTCAGCTCATTTCTTTGGAGCCATTATTTATATGAGAGATATGTATCTTTTGAAAAAATCTG
>CAXGBX010000225.1:0-4352 GCA_964008195.1 uncultured Flavobacteriaceae bacterium | reverse complement strand
AAATTTCATTAAAAATACTACTACATTAATACATCATCTATAAAAAATTTTGTTAAATAGATACTTCAATTTGATTATAAACACTTGATTTATAAGGTTTTACTGGTTAACTTGCTTTGAAGTAGTAGTTGTGTACTACAACGTTTGCGTAAATAACGCGTCTCAGCGTATCTTTCTAGTTCAATTAAGCAAAAACAACCAGAATATGAAATTAAAATTATTCTTTGCCTGCGTAATCTTTTTAGTCTTTTCAGGATTATCGTACGCACAACAAACCAAAAGCATTAGTGGTGTCATAACAGATGCTAATCAAGTTCCTTTACCAGGAGCAGAGGTTAAAGTAATTGACAAGGACATTTATGATGTAACAGATTTCGATGGAAATTTTACGTTGGAAAATGTGGAAGTTGGTGATGTATTTCGGGTTACATTTCTAGGATTTAGTCCAAGAGAAGTGGAGGTAACAACAAACTCTAATTATTCAGTAATGCTTCAAGAAGATGCAGGGCAGCTGGATGAAGTAGTTGTAGTAGGATACGGTAGTCAGCGAAAACAAGATTTAACCGGTAGTATAAGTAGAATAGATACAGAAGAAATTACTAGGCAGCCTGCATCTTCGCCCATTCAATCTATTCAAGGTAGAGCAGCTGGTGTGCAAATAGTACCCTCCGGCGCTCCCGGAGCTACCCCCGATGTGTTCGTAAGGGGTCTAGGGACTGTATTCGGAGGACAAAGTCCTTTATATGTCGTAGACGGGATTTTAACAGATAATATAGATAATATCAATCCAAATGATATTGTATCTATTGATGTCTTAAAAGATGCGTCTTCGTTAGCGATTTATGGTAACCGCGGAGCAAATGGAGTAATAATTGTTTCTACTAAAAAGGGAAAGGTTGGAGCGATGCAAATTAATATTGATTCATATTATGGACCAAAAACAGTTTTGCGAAAAGTAGATATGGCAGATGCCAGATCCTTCGCAATTTATTCAAATGAAGCTTTAGTAAGAGAAGGTAATGAGCCAAGATTTGATCTCAATCAGGAATTTAATACGGATTTCTTTGATGAAATAACTCGTACCGGAAGTATTAGCAGTACCAATTTATCCATTAGCGCTGGTTCTGAAAAGATCAGGACGTACTTTAGCGCTGGATTTTTTCAGGAAGAAGGTATTCTTAAAGGAAATGATTTTAATAGACTGACATTAAGAAGTAATACTGAATTTGATATTTCTGATAAAATTACATTTACGCAACAGGTAAGTGCTGCTTTAACAGATGAGATACCTAAACCCTTTGGTGCTTTCAATAATGCCTACAAACAAACTCCTATAATACCGGTGAGATATCCTGCCGATAGTGAATTTGCTGGTAAATTTGGTTCCTCAACAGGTATAAATAATGTTGGGAACCCGGTTAGAGATTTATTTTACGATAATCAGAAGCAAAAGGATCTAACGCTACAGGGAACTTTTACTTTTGATTATGAGATAGCAGATTGGATACAATATACATCGAGATTTGGTATTGAAACTGAATATTTTAGAAGGAGAAACTTTACTCCAAATTTACAGTTGTTTCTATCTGGTGATCCTACCAGAACAGTAGATCAGTATTCTGACGAAAGTCCAAAAACTACTCTTTCGGTGAGAAAAGCAGAAACTTATAAATGGGTTTGGGATAATTTCGTGACGCTAAATCAAAGCATTGCAGATTTTCACAACTTCAAACTTACATTAGGTACTACCATGGAAGAAAGAGGGGGAGACTTTATTGAGGGAACTCGTAGAAATGTTCCTAATGATAGTGATTTTTGGAGTTTAAATAACGGTGATGCAGATCCGCAATCTGTAAGTGGTTTAAGGAATAATACGATAAGGCTTAGGTCCTATTTCGCCCGATTAAATTATGATTTTGACAGCAGGTATTTATTAACTGCTACTATTAGACGCGATGGCTCCAGCCAGTTTCAGGAAGATCAGAAATATGGTAATTTCTTCTCTGTTGGTCTTGGTTGGGTAATCAGCGAAGAGGCATTTTTAGAAGATTCAGACGTGATCAGCTTTTTGAAATTAAGGGGAAGTTACGGAGAGTTAGGTAATCAAAATGTGCCTTTAAATATTCTCACTTTCAATTCAGGTTTAAATTATCCATTTGGACCTGATGAAATGGTAAATGAAGGAGGTACTGTGGATGAACTTATTGATCCTAACTTGTCGTGGGAAACCACAGAAGAATACGATATAGGCCTAGAATTTGGATTCCTAGATAATAAACTTACCGGTGAAATTGACTATTACAATCGTTTAAATCGGGATGCAATACTACCTGTAGAGCTACCAGATGCATTTGGTTTTCGTGGGACTACACTTACCCCTGCTGGTCAAGTGAGAAATAAGGGATGGGAAGTGGTTTTAAACTGGCAGGATCGTATTGGCGAAGATTTTAGCTATAGAGTAGGAGGGAACATAACTTTCAATGAAAATGAACTAGAAGAAGTAACTAATCCATTCTTCGCTCAGAATACCGGAGGCAGCCTTGGCAACGGACAGATTACCAAAAAGGTTGTAGAAGGTCAGCCTTTGGGCAGCTTCTGGTTATTAGAAACTATTGGAGTTGATGAGAATGGAGATTTTATTTATGAAGATGTAAATGATGACGGCCAAATAAACGATGAAGACAAGCAATTTTTTGGTTCTTACGCACCTAAAAACTTTTATGGCTTTAATATATCGGCAAACTATAAGAACTGGGATTTTAATTTAGATGGTTATGGAAATTACGGGAATGTGGTCTACAATGGAAAAAAAGCCAATAGATTCAATAATGAAAATATAGAACAGGAAGTATTTGATAACCGATTTACTGCTGATAATCCATCGAACACCGAACCTGCAGCATTTAATGGAGTGCCACTTTCTTCTACATACTATCTGGAATCAGGTGACTTCTTTAGAATTAATAATTTAACCTTAGGTTATACACTGCCTTTTGGGGAGAATATTCAGATCAATAATGCTAGAGTATATGTTACGGCTCAGAATCCATTTATTTCTCAGGAATTCTCAGGATTTACTCCTGAATTACCGGGAGGACCTTTAACTGGAGCAGGCATTGAGTTCAATGCATATCCAGCCGTTAGATCCTTTATTGTAGGTGTAGATTTAAGTTTGTAGATAAAAAATTAGAAGAATATGAAAACGACATATAAAAAACTCGCATTATTAATTACAATATTAGTATTTACCATTTCATGTCAGGAAGATTTTCTTGATGTTAGTCCGGCTCAGGAGACCCCTGAGGTGGCTTTATCTGATCCAGATGTGGCTCCGCAATTAGTCAATGCTGTATATAACATATTTCTGGGGTTCAATATGAGTTCATTTCCATGGTTTGGAACAGCTGATATTGCTTCTGATGATTCCGTGAAAGGAAGCGATCCTGGAGATACAGGAACTTATCAAAAAAATTTAGAAGAATATACCTTTACCACTACTGAAGCTGCATTTAGGTTGCTATGGGAAAATCATTACCAGGGCATAGCCCGGGCAAACAGAGCTATCATTTTATTACCTGATGTGGATATAGAAGAAGATTTGAAAAATCGACTTATAGGTGAAGCCAGATATTTAAGAGGTCTTCTGTATTTTAGAATGGTACAGCTATTTGGAGGAGTTCCTCTCATAGACTTTATTCCAGATCCAAATAGTGAAGAAGATATTAATAGAGCGTATCAGAGAGCTAGTGTCGAGGAGGTTTATACATTTATAGAAGCCGATTTAAATTTTGCTGTAAATAATCTCCCTCTTAA
Source organism: uncultured Flavobacteriaceae bacterium (assembly GCA_964008195.1). Lineage (GTDB taxonomy): Bacteria > Bacteroidota > Bacteroidia > Flavobacteriales > Flavobacteriaceae > Christiangramia. The sequence continues at coordinate 539 of CAXGBX010000225.1, read as the reverse complement.
AAGCGAATATGCTCCAAACGATCTTGGTCGAGCAACAATGGGGGCAGCACAAACACTTCTGGCTAAAGTTAGCTTGTATCAGGAAAAATGGCAACGAGCATTTGATTTGACTGAAACAGTAATAAATTCCGGCGAGTATGCATTGGAACCGAATTATGAGGATGTTTGGAAAGTAGCTTTCGAGAATGGAGTAGAATCTATATTCGAAATTCAGGCGCGCGGAGAAACTCCAAATCCACTTGGAGTTAATAATTATTATGCATCCCAAGGTGCCAGAGGTCAAGGTGGCTGGGGATGGGGTTTCAATAGCCCTAGTGAAGATCTGGTAAATGCATTTGAGAATGATGATGCTCGAAAAGATGGAACGATCATTTTCCGCGGTGAAACACTTTACGACGGTAGATTTGTACCGGAGACGGTCACCAATCCTTATTATAATCAAAAGGCGTATGTAGATATAACTCTGGAAAACGCAGGGGGCGATGAGAAAAATGTACGTCTTTTGAGATATTCTGAAGCACTTTTAATAAATGCTGAAG
>CAXGBX010000224.1:0-4375 GCA_964008195.1 uncultured Flavobacteriaceae bacterium | reverse complement strand
GAAGCACATCAATTACGCTACCAATTGGCTCAGCTCCTTTTAATCTAAATATACAGGATAAAGCCTTCTGGGCGATAATCGTTCCCTGGAAAAATTCCGGCGGATTTCTGCAAATATCACAGTTGCCACAATCTTCCGATAAATATTCTCCGAAATAACTTAGCAGGATCTTTCTTCGACAACTAAGTGCTTCAGAATACTGTTTCATCCTGTCCAGTTTGGCTAGCTGAACTTCTTCGTTTTTTGCATTTGCAGCAAATTTTTGAAGTTGCACCACATCAGCGTAGCTATGGAAAAGCATAGTGTCTGAAGGCAGTCCATCTCGCCCTGCACGGCCAATTTCCTGGTAATAGCCTTCCAGGTTTTTTGGCATGTTGTAATGGATCACCCAGCGAATATTAGATTTATCTATACCCATCCCAAAAGCAATCGTAGCACAGATAATTTCTGTTTCGTCATTAATGAAATCATCCTGGATCTTAGAACGATTTTCATGATCTATGCCCGCGTGATATGCTTCAGCATTAAAACCTTTTCGTTTTAGTTTTGAAGCGAGTTCTTCCGTTGTTTTTCTGCTCAGGCAGTAAATGATACCACTTTCGTTATTCCTGTTCTTTAGAAACTGAGTTATTTGTTCGAACCTTTTGATCCCAGGCTTCACCTCCAGATTTAAATTTTTTCGATCAAAAGAGGCTACGTGTTTTTTGGCATCCGGTATATTCAGTTGTCTGCATATATCGTTACGGGTGGCCTTGTCTGCTGTGGCAGTTAGTGCCATCACGGGGGTAGAGGGGAAGCGACTTTTTAAATATCCCAGTTGGGTGTAGGCAGGCCTGAAATCATGACCCCAGCTCGAAATACAATGAGCTTCATCTATCGCGATCAGACTCACTTTTCCATCATTTAGAAACCGATCTACCAATTGCAGGCTTTCCGGAGCCACATATAACAATTTGAGTTCTTTATTTTCGACTTTCTGAAAAATAGCCTGTTTGTCTGCTTCTTCCTGGCTGCTGTTCAGGTAAGCAGCAGGAACTCCATTGGCATTCAAACCATCTACCTGATCTTTCATTAAAGCAATAAGCGGTGAAATAACCAGAGTTAATTCAGGAAGTAGAATTGCCGGAAGCTGGTAACAAATAGATTTACCCCCACCTGTTGGCATGATGACCAGGTTATCTTGTCCTTCAAATACAGATTTGATAATCTTTCCCTGTAGCGGTCTAAATTTCTCATAGCCAAAGTACTCCTTAAGAGTATCTATCAACACAACTTCTTTCATAAATGCAAAGGTAAAATTAAGAGGATAGATCAGGTAATTAATAAAAGAATTTCAGCAGAAAAATAAAGGATTTAGACAGGGGAAAAGATATTGAGGTGAGCGTTTGGCAATAATTAGTATTTTTATTGAAAATTAATTCTACTTATGGCTAAAAGGAGAAAACTGATACTTAAACGCCCTAAAGATACCAAATCTGTAAATCAGGTTCCCGGAACCATGACTTATGTGGGGAATAAGGAGGCTATAGAAACCAAACTTGATGTTATAGATTATAACGCTGAGAACTATGAACGCTTTAGTTCTACTACCCCTGAGGATGCATTTAAATTTGTAGATGAGGAAAGCATCACCTGGTTTAATATTGATGGCCTTAGCAATGTTGAGGAAATTGAAAAACTAGGAGACTATTATGAACTGCATCCTTTGGTGATGGAGGATATTGTGAACACCGGGCAGCGGCCTAAAATTGAAGAATATCAGGATTATCTTTTTATAGTAGCTAAGATGCTTTACTACAAAAACGGTGAGATTGAAAATGAGCATATCAGCATGATTGTTGGGAAAAATTACGTGCTCACTTTTCAGGAATCTGATGGTGATGTATTTGATCCAATCAGAGAACGGATAGAAACAGCCAAAGGTAGAATTCGATCGCGGGGTGCCGATTATTTGATGTTTGCACTACTAGATTCTATTATTGATAATTATTTTCTGGTGATAGATGATATGAGTGATCGTATTGAAAGTCTTGAGGAAAGTCTTTTTACTTCCAGGCCAAGCGATGATATTACTTATGATATACAGGACCTTAAAAGAAATATTCTTAGAATTCGAAGGGCAGTCTTTCCCCTTCGCGAGGTGATAAGCAGGTTGGAAAAAATGGACAGTGATTTAATAGATCTACACACCGGTAATTTTATACGGGATTTATACGATCATATAATTCAAATTTCAGAAAATATAGATATCTACCGCGAGATGATCTGGGGGCTTATGGATATGTATATGACCACTATTAGTAATAAAATGAATGAAGTAATGAAGGTGCTAACTATTATGGCCAGTATCTTTATTCCGTTAACTTTCATTGCCGGGATCTACGGAATGAATTTCGAATATATTCCTGAATTGCAATGGAAATATAGTTATTTCGTACTTTGGGGAGTAATGATCGTGGTTTTCTTGCTGATGCTTTATTACTTCAAAAGGAAAAAATGGATATAGCCCCTAAATATAAAGGAATGAAAATCTTACTTTTAATAAGCGTTTTAAGTCTAATTAATATCAATCCTACCGTAGCTCAGGAGGAGAGTGGGAAAATAAATGATTCCATCAATAAGCTTTATGTAGGTACATACACCAAGAAAGAAGGTCATGTACATGGAAAAGCGGAAGGCATTTACCTGTTAAATCAAAATTCTGATACTGGAGAATTAAAGATGATGGGGACTGTTGCGAATGTGGTAAATCCATCTTTCATAAAAACGGGAAGAATGGGTAAATACCTATTTGCTGTGAGCGAACTTGGACCTAATGATGGCAAAACAGGATTTGTTTATTCCTATGAAATACTGAAAGATGGAAAATTGAAAGAACTAAGTAGGCTTCCCACCGGGGGACTGGCTCCATGTCACATATCCCTGGATAGATCTGGGAAATTTGTTTTTGTAAGTAATTATCTGGGTGGGGTAGTCATGTCTTATAAAGTGAACTCTGATGGAAGTTTAAGCCAACATCAGCAAATAAATTTAGAATCTGCGGAAAGTGCTCATGCCCACTCGGTCAAAATCAGTGGAGATAACCGTTATGCTTATATCGCTGATTTAGGAAATGATAAGATATGGATATTCAATTTTAAGGAAGGAAATTTAACTCCCCATTCCCAGGAATATATTGCGTTAAAGAAAAATTCAGGACCAAGACACATGAGTTTTGCAAAAAATGGAAGTTTTCTCTATTCTATGAATGAATTGAACAACACGTTAAGTGTTTTAAAAGTTCTAAAAGATGGCGGACTTGAACTAATTCAAGATATATCATCCTTACCAGATTCATATAAACAGGCAAACTCTGGTGCAGATATTCATATTCATCCTTCCGGCAACTTTATCTATGCATCTAACAGAGGGCATAACAGCATTGCTATCTTTAAAATTGAAGATTCTGGAAAGCTGCAAAATGTAGATTTTGTACCGGTGGCGGGAAAAACTCCAAGAAATTTTTCAATTTCACCTTATGGTAAATATTTGTATGCGGCCAGCCAGGATACTGGAAATATTACTACCTATAAAATCAATCCTGAAAACGGAAAATTAAAACCTCAGGAGCCTGTATTTGAAGTAAAAACTCCGGTGTGCCTAGAGTTTTTGAAATAAAATAGGAAATTAAAAATTATGATATAGTCCATTACAAGAAATGAAGAAATCTTTGCTTATTGGAACTTCCTAGTTGAGATTGCTTCATTTCGTTCGCAATGACGTATGATCATAACTTCAATTGATTGAAACTCTCTCCTTAGACTTCTTTAACCACAAAAAAACCGTCATTTCCCTGAGATTGGTATAAAGGCATAAATATATGGGCATCCCATTCACTCCTCACTTCATTCCCATTCTGTATGGCCAGTAATTCTCCTTTTTCTATTTTCTGAAAGTTTTCATATCCCGGTTCCATTTCAAAAATATCGCTGTCTTCTAATCCATGGCGATGCAGAATTTCAAAAGTTTTCTGGTCTGGGGCATTCTTTTTAGCAAATCTATCAACACATTCTGGGTAAGTTGATATTTGTTTCAGATCAAGATTACAAGCTTCTTTTAAAGCCAGCCAAATGACTCCCTCATGATTTTCCTGAGAAGTTTTATCTGTGTGTTGTCCCGCTTCAAAAACAAAACCGGTCATTCCTATTCTACTCAAATAATGATCAATATCACCCGTAATAATATCGCTAAACCCACGTATGATATAGGTAGGAAATTTATGAGCCCATTCATCATTATCGTTCACTTCCTGAACAGAAACATAAGGCAAACTTGCTGAGGAAGTTGTATGACAATCCAGGAAATATTTTTTGGTAAAGTCTCCTTTAGACTGTTC
>CAXGBX010000223.1:0-4418 GCA_964008195.1 uncultured Flavobacteriaceae bacterium | reverse complement strand
TACAGAAGTTACAGTTCCTGAATCTTCAAGGCTTCGGCTTAAATTCTCCGGAGCAAGGCCTTTATCTTTGTAGGCTTTGGCAAACATTTTTCCCGGCACCACAATTGCGAGGTATTGATCTGACGCCGTAACATTTAAGGTGAGACAGCTAAAAACGGTGCTGGCAAATAATCCAAAGGTGGTGTGAAAAAGGTTTAATAAGGTACGACTAATCGTGGCCAGTGCACCAATAGCCTCCATAATTCCTCCAAAAACCATAGCGCATATAATAAGCCAGATGGTTCCCAGCATGCCAGCCATTCCACTAGCTGCAAAGAGGTCGTTTAGCGATTCTGAATCGGTTTCAACCGCAGTGTCCACGGTAATAGCATTCATAATCCCTTTATATCCACTCACAAAATTCAACTCATTCATTCCGCTAACTGCCAGAACAACATCCGGTTGTGCGATTAAAGCAGCGACTGCTCCAAGTAATGTTCCTATAAGCAAAGCTACTAATGGAGAAGTTTTTCTTACAATTAAAACAATTACCAGAACCGGTACAATAAATAACCATGGACTTATATTGAAAGCAGCATCTATAGAATTTAAAATCGCAGAAGTATCTGTGGTACCCGTGGTATCGAGATTAAAACCAATTATTATAAAGGCAATAAGAGTAACAGTAATGGTAGGTACAGTAGTTAATGCCATATACCTGATATGCGTAAACAAATCTGTTCCTGCCATAGCTGGTGCCAGGTTGGTAGTGTCACTTAAAGGAGACATTTTATCGCCAAAATAAGCTCCCGAAAGAATGGCACCTGCTGTCATTCCCAATGAAATATCCAGTGCGTCTGCGATACCAATCAAAGCGATACCTACGGTGGCAGAAGTGGTCCAGCTACTTCCAGTAGCCAAGGAAATTACGGAACAAATAACCACACAGGCAGCCAGAAAGATGGTTGGATTCAAAATTTGTAATCCGTAATAGATCATGGTGGGAATAATCCCGCTGATAAGCCAGGTTCCGGCCAGTGCACCCACCATTAATAAGATCAGGATTGCTCCTGCGGTGCTCTGTATGTTACTGGCAACCTCATCTATCATTGCGTCAAACTTCACTTTGTTGAAATAGCCAACGATTGCCGCAACTCCACCTCCTAAAAGTAATATGAACTGATTAGATCCACTCAAAGCGTCATCACCATATACAAATACATTAAATGCCAGCATCCCTATGAGGGCAAATACCGGAATCAATGCTTCCCAAATATTCAGTTCTTTATTTTCAATTACTGGTTCATTTTTAGGGTTGGCAGTAGAGTTTTCCATTCAGGTAGTATACTTTATATATGTTAAAAATAAAGCCTCACCGCAGTTTTAGAATTTCTAAAACTGCGGTGAGGCTTGTAAATTTATAACCAGTCGTTAATATTGATCATTTTTTCTGAACGTAATTTTACGACTTTCGGCTTAATCCTGCAAAATTTTAGACCATTTCAGTATCTAAAACTCCAACTTTAATCATACATTCTTTCATCATTTCATAAGTTCTTGCGATATCGTTATCTAATCCTATGGAAAAACGAATTAAACCATCACTTAGCCCCATTTCTTTTTGTTCTTCTTCTGGAATTTCTGAAGAAGTGGATGTTCCCGGTGCGCTGAACAAAGTTTTATAGAATCCTAAGCTTACCGCCAAATAACCCAGGTTTTTCTCCTGCATTAATTCCATCAGGTCATTTGCTTTATCCAGCGAACCTACATCGATAGTTAACATTCCACCAAAACCGTAAGATTCATTCATCATTTTTCTGAAGGTTTCCTGTCCCGAATGCGATTCCAGACCCGGATAAACCGTTTTGAATCCGTCTTCCTGAAATTTATGTGCCAGGTACATAGCATTATGACTATGTTGTTTCATCCGAATATGAAGTGTTCTCAAATTCTTTAAAATGGAAGCAGCCCTTAAACTGTCCATTGTAGGCCCCAGTAACATGGCCGCTCCATCGTTTACATTTCTAAGTTCGTTGATAAATTCTTTGGTTCCGCAAATAACCCCTCCAACGGTATCACTACTTCCGTTTATAAATTTAGTAAGGCTGTGAATAACCACATCTGCACCTAATTTTGCCGGACTAATGGAAAGCGGGGAGAAGGTATTATCTACCACCAGTTTGAGATTATTGGTTTTAGATATTTTAGCCAGTGCTTCAAGATCTGCAATTTCAAGCAATGGATTACTAACAGTCTCACAATAAATCACCTTAGTGTTTTTCAATATTGCGGCCTGAATCAGCTCCGGTTTAGTGATATCTACAAAGCTGGTTTGTATGCCAAATTTAGGTGCGAAATTCTTCAGAAATGCATAAGTACCTCCGTACACGGTTCTGCTGCACACTATATGGTCTCCTGCATTACACAGCTGCATTAAAACTGAAGTAATGGCACCCATCCCTGAGGCAACAACATTTGCCGTTTCAGTCCCTTCCATGGCTGCCAGCGCCTCACCCAGATAAAGGTTAGAAGGGGAGGAGTGACGTGAATATAAATAACAACCTTCAGCATTTCCTTCAAAAGTATCAAACATGGTTTTTGCTGAAAGAAAAGTGTAGGTCGAAGAGTCGGAGATGGAAGGGTTCACCCCGCCAAATTCCCCGAAGTATTGTAGATCCTGAATGCGATCTGCTGGTTTATATTTCATGATTTTTAAGTTTATTTTCTATCTAATTTTAGAAATACATGTTTAAAAGTCAATATATTCTGTGTTTATTAGAAAATAAATCTATAAAGAACTGAATATTTAGATCAATAATCTATTTTTACTATAAAGGAAACTGGTTTTCTGAAAATTTATAAGCTATGAGAATTGACGAAGTAGATAAAAGGATTTTAATGCATCTTCAGCAGGATAGTAAAAAAACAACTAAGGAGATCTCTAATGATCTTGGACTATCAGTTACTGCAATCTACGAACGCATAAAGAAAATGGAGAGGGAAGGCATTATTTCAAAATATGTAGCTCTGCTGAATCCTGAAAAGATCGAAAAAGGCTTTATGGTGCTCTGCCAGATTAAACTAACTCAACATAAGAAAGATTTTTTAAACAAATTTGAAAGGGAAGTTACCAGCCTGCCAGAGGTAATTGAATGTTTACATGTAAGCGGCGACTTTGATTATATTCTGAAAGTCCTGGTAAAAGATATGGATGCCTACCGTGAGTTTTTAGTGAAAAAGCTTACAACCTTAGATCATATTGGAAGTACCAAGTCTATTTTTACGATTAATAAAGTGAAACAAAGCAATTTCATTAGTCTGTGAATCCTCAATTCAGATATTTTTTATTCTTCTTCTAAATCAAAATCTTTGGGAAAGATTTTGTCAATTAAACTACATCCAATTGCGTAATCAAGTTCGTTAAGTATATTTTCTTTAGTAATAGACATTAGTCTGTTCTTACGCATAAGTTTCTAATTTTCTTGAATTAGCGAACTTATCTATGGTGAAACGGCTCTGAGAGAGATTCCTTTCAAAATTTCTTGAATCATATTCTAACAAGAGACTATTGCTTGTAAAACTTATCTCTGTTAAGTAAAATAAAATATTGATTGAGGTATAAGAAAAAACTGTATATTATAAAAGGAATAATTTAGCTTAAAGAATTGGTTTATCGTAGTGATATCCTTCTTTCCGTATATAATTTTCAAACAAATATTTAAAATTTTAATAAGTATATTTTATAATGATTGAACAGAAAAGCCAATCACAGGAACTTCTGGATAGAAGAAAAAATATTGTAGCCAACGGAGTTGGTGTTTTCAATACTGCCACGGTCAAAAAAGCTAAAGGCGCTATTATAACCGATGTAGATGGAAGAGAGCTCATAGATTTCGCAGGTGGAATAGGGGTGGTGAACGCAGGCCACTGCCCAGAACCTGTTGTGGAAGCCATTCGGGAACAGGCCGGAAAGTATTTGCATACCAGTTTTAACGTAGTGACCTACGAACCGTATATCAAGCTTTGCGAAGAACTGGCAGAGATTCTTCCGCACGGTGAAAAAACAAAGGCGATGTTGATAAGCACCGGGGCTGAAGCGGTAGAGAATGCGATCAAAATTGCCCGGCAGGCTACCAAAAGACCTGCAGTACTCTGTTTTACGGAAGCCTATCACGGTAGAACGCTTATGGCGATGAGCCTTACGAGTAAAGTGAATTATAAGTTTTCATCCGGACCATTTGCGCCTGAAGTTTATCGAATTCCTTTTCCAAATTTTTACAAATACAGCGGAAAACAGGATATGGAAGATTTTGTGGATACTGAACTGAATCGTCTTCATGAAAGTGCACATAGTATGGTAGATGTTAATAGTGTTGCAGCCATTATTGTTGAACCCATTCAGGGAGAGGGCGGTTTTAATCCCATACCTCAAAGATATT